>NZ_QUMC01000001.1:0-291420 GCF_003481925.1 Butyricicoccus sp. OF10-2
AGCTGTCGAAAAACTCCGTTTTTCGAGCAGCCTCTCGATTGAAACCACGCTTTCAATCGAATCTTGACGAAAAGCCGCGCCCTACGGGCACAATTTTTTCGTCCCTTGTATAATTCCCGAGGTACACGCCCTCGGGAATTATGAATTTGCTGTGCAAATTCTATTTTATGCATGCTGCCGCACGAAAAGTAAAAACGATAGATTGACTGTATCGACAGACTGAAAGCTGCGGTTAAACCGCAGCTTTTTTGCCGCAAGGCGGAAAAAAGCCGCCTGATGAATCAGACGGCGATTTTCCCTCAAAGAGCAGGTAAAGAGTAAAGAAAGAAAAAAGAAAAAAAGAGAGCAAATAAAATATAAAAACCAATGTGGTTGTTGGTTATTGTCGATTTGTTGTGTTCCTTAGAACAATTATTATTATAGTCGTTTTAGATAAAAATGCAATAGATTTTTTGTTTAATGTTCCAGAGAAAATGCAAAAGTTTTTGTGCATATACTACAAAAATAACATCTGTAAATTGTAGGGGAACACAAAACGAAGGGAAAACAAGCCGAAATCTCAAAAAATCCGACGGCAGCGGGAACGATTTGCCGCTGCAAAGCGTGTTGTTGGTGAAAGGAGGAGAGAGCAATGCAGACAAAACTCAGGTCGGACGCATTTCTGCAGCAGGCGATGGACACCTGCGGCGACGCGGTCTATCGCTTAGCTTTGTGCAGACTGAACAGCCGCGCGGACGCAGAGGACGTCTATCAGGAAGTCTTTCTCCGGCTGCTGCGGGACGACACCGATTTCCGCGACACCGAGCATCTGAAAGCATGGCTGCTGCGCGTAACGCTCAGCCGGTGCGCCGATCTTCGCCGGTCGGCGTGGTTTAAGCGCACTGCACCGATGGAAGCTGCCGCGGATGCTGCCGCTCCGGAACCGGAAAGCAGCAGTGAGCTGTGGCAGGCGGTACACGCACTGCCGGACGATCAGCGAATCGCGGTGTGGCTGCACTATGTGGAGTGCTACCGCACAGAGGAGATCGCGGAAATGGTCGGCTGCCGTCCGGCAACGGTACGCACGCGGCTGCATCGCGCAAGAAAGCAATTAAAGCTGGATTTGGAGGGATCTTACGATGAAGAACAACTGGAACGAACTGAAGGACATCAAGGCTCCGCAGGAGCTGAAGGAGCGCACGCTGGCAGCAGCTCGTGAAGCGCGTAAGCTGACGAACGAACCGCTGCATGCGGTGCCGCGCCATCCGTGGGGAATGGCAAAGCGCCTTCTGGCGGCAGCCTGCGCATTCGGTATTGTGCTGGGCGGCACGGCTGTGTATCGCACGCATAATGGCACCGCGCAGACCGGCAGTGCAGCCGTAGCGGACGCCATCAATCACACATTCGGCTTTGCAGCCTATGCCGCCGATACCGGCGAGCTGCGTCAGCCGAAGGACAGCAAGATCGTGTTCGACACCGGCAGCGGCGCAGACGATCCGGAAAAGGGGTTCTACTCCGGCTGTCTGTTCAAGGTGACCGGCGAGAATATCAAAACCGTATCTGCGACCATCGACAAGGGCGCAGTCTACCGCATGAAAACCGTCAAGGATACATCGGCCGACCGTAACGAGTGGGTGCGCTCGATGCATCAGGGCACGAACCCCGAACTCGACGGTGCCGACAGGATCATGGTCTGGGGCAGTGACGAGATGCATATGTACGCCGACCTGTGCTGGAAGCTGGACAACGGCTTCACCGACGCGTACGACCCGGACACCAGCTACGGTCTGTGGCTGCCCAGCCAGCCGGAAACCACGGATGACGATCTGCAGGATTCGTGGCACAAGGCTGTGGACGGCTTTGAGGGCGCAAAGCTGACCGTCACCATCACCTTTACTGACGGCTCGGAGCAGACCCGCTCGATGACGCTGCACACCGGCAAGCTGGGCGTGGAATACAAGGACGATACGTCCGGTCCGAGCCTTACCGGCGAAGTGCTGACCGATGAGCAGGCCGCAGCGGAAGGCTATATCTATGGCGTCTATGCGGATATTGAGTAATTGAAGATATGTGCCGTTCGTTCAAAATCATCAAAAATTAGTATAGTGCATGAAAATTTCCTCTGAATCTTGTGTTCAGAGGAAACTTTTTTGCGGAAAAATGGGAATATACCTTGAAAAATACGGTGTTATCGCATAAAATAGAAGAAGTTTAGTTCGTAAATGAGGCGAAAGTATGCTCAACATTGTTTTGGTCGAGCCGGAGATCCCGCAGAACACCGGCAACATTGCCCGCACCTGTGCGGCGACAGGCTGTGTGCTGCATCTGGTCGAGCCGCTCGGCTTTGCTATCGACGATAAGCGCATGAAGCGGGCCGGTCTGGATTACTGGCACCTGCTCGATGTGCGTATGTATAAAAATCTGGATGAATTTTTTGAGAAAAATCCGGACGGCCGCTACTTCTATGCGACAACAAAGGCACCGCACGCCTATCATGAGGTGGAATACTGCGACGGCGACTACCTGATGTTCGGCAAAGAGACCCGCGGTCTGCCGGAAGCGCTGCTCATCGAGCACCCGGAACGCTGCGTCCGCATTCCCATGAGAGAGGGCGCGCGCAGCCTTAATCTGTCTAACTCGGTCGCTGTTATTGTGTTTGAGGCACTGCGGCAGACCGGCTTTGAAAATCTGAGACTTGCGGGACCGTTTCCGCAGGCATAAAGGAGTAAAGAATGGAAAAGATTCATATTTTGACCGATTCCTCATCGGATATTCCGCACGATCTGGTAGAGGCGCACGGCATTGAGATCGTTCCGATCATGCTGACGCATGAGGGACGCAGCTTCCGCGAATATTACGACATCACATCTGAGGACTACTGCAGGCTGCTCGAGACCAGCAGCGAGATTCCCGGCACGGCCATGACTACGCCGACCGTATTCCTCGAGTCCTACAACCGTGCATTTGAGCGCGGCTGCACGCATCTGCTGGCAGTGCTCATCAACGGCGGCGGCTCGGGTACCTATCAGGCGGCCTGCCTTGCAAAATCCATGTTCGAGGAGGAGCAGGGTGAGGGCAAAATGACCATCGAGGTCATCGACTCCAAGACATACACCTATATTTACGGACACATTGTTGTCAAGGCTGCCGAAATGCGTGAGCAGGGCGAGAGCTTTGACGCGATCGTCAGCGTGGTAAAAAGCCGTCTTAACCGCGTGGAAGCCTACCTCGGTGTGTACAGCCTCAAGTTCCTCAAGAAGTCCGGCCGTATTTCGGGCGGCGCGGCCTCGTGGGTGAGGCGCTCGGTCTCAAGCCCATCAGCCATGTGTATGACGGTGCGGTAAAGGTGTGTGACAAGGTGCGCGGTGAGAAGGCACTCGTTGCCGGAATGAGCAAAAAAGTCTCCGCCCGTGTGGTGCAGCCGGATAAGCAGACGGCTATCCTGCTCTACGGCGACGTACCCGCCGAGCGTCTGGATGAAATGGAAAAGCGTCTGCGTACCGAAATTGGATTCCGCGATGTGGAACGCGTAGCGATCGGTCCTTCGGTTCTGACAAATACTGGTCCGCTGGCGATGGCTGTAGCGTATTATGGAACGCCGCGGGATTGATGCAAAAATTGTGAATGTTGTTTAATATTTCGCAACTTTTTGGCGAAAAACGCAAAAATCCTCTAAAAGCGAGTTGGAATGTGATGATTTTCACAATTTTGCTTGCGAATGACACGAATTACGAGTATAATTCTGTATTGGAAACGGAATTATTTAAGTAATAAGTTCGTGCTTTTGTTCCTTATCGTAACTTTATAATACATCTTAAAGGAGAGGGATATTTATGCAGTATAACAAGAAGAGCGTTGAGGATATCGACGTATCCGGCAAGAAGGTAATTGCCCGCTGCGATTTTAACGTACCGCAGGACGAGAACGGCAACATCACCGACGACAAGCGCATCCGTGCTTCGCTGGAGACCATCAACTACCTGCTGGATCACAACGCTGCTGTAATCCTGTGCTCGCACCTCGGCCGTCCGAAGGGCGAAGTAAACATGAAGTATTCGCTGGCTCCGGTCGCTAAGCGTCTGGGCGAGCTGCTTGGCAAGGAAGTCAAGCTGGCAAAGGACGTTGTAGGCGAGGATGCTAAGAGCTGGCCGCTGAGGTTAAGCCGGGCGAGGTCGTTCTGCTTGAGAATGTTCGCTTTGAAAAGGGCGAGACCAAGAACGACGCTGCGCTGGCAAAGGCTATGGCTGACATGGCTGACATTTACGTCAACGACGCATTCGGCACCGCACACCGTGCACACGCTTCCACCGCAGGCATCGCAGATTACCTGCCGGCTGTATGCGGTTTCCTGATCAAGAAGGAAATCTCCATCATGGGCAAGGCTCTGAGCGACCCGGCTCGTCCGTTCGTTGCAATCCTGGGCGGCGCTAAGGTTTCCGACAAGATCGGCGTTATCGAGAACCTGATTGACAAGTGCGACACCATCATCATCGGCGGCGGCATGGCCTACACCTTCTCCAAGGCAAAGGGCGGCGAGATCGGCACCTCTCTCTGTGAGGAAGACAAGATCGAGCTGGCACTCGGCCTGCTCAAGAAGGCTGCTGACAAGGGCGTTAAGCTGCTCCTGCCGGTTGATACCGTTTGTGCAGATCACTTCGGCGCGGACGCTGCTCCGGTCGTATACGAGGCTGGCAAGATCCCGGCTGACATGATGGGCATGGACATTGGCCCGAAGACCGTAGAGCTGTTCTCCGAGGCTGTCAAGGACGCAGGCACCGTTGTTTGGAACGGTCCGATGGGCGTATTCGAGTTTGACACTTCGCAGTCGGCACCAAGGCTGTTGCCAAGGCAATCGCTGAGAGCAAGGCTGTTTCCATCATCGGCGGCGGCGACTCCGCAGCTGCTGTTGAGAAGCTGGGCTTTGCTGACAAGATGACCCACATCTCTACCGGCGGCGGCGCTTCTCTGGAGTTCCTCGAGGGTCTGGAGCTGCCGGGCATCGCATGCCTGCAGGACAAGTAAGTCCATTAGGAACGCTTTATATCGGAGCGCGTTCTGTTGAGCGCTCCGTATAAATACATAAAGATTTAAGACGGAAAAGTCCGTCCGAATGTTTGAAAGGGGTAAAACCAACATGAATCGCAGATATCGTAAGACCATTATCGCCGGCAACTGGAAGATGAACAAGACTCCGGCAGAGGCTAAGGCTCTGATCGAAGAGATGAAGCCGCTCCTGTCCAAGACCAAGTGGTGCGAGATGGTTCTTTGCGTACCGTTTACCGATATTCAGGCTGCTGTAAAGGCTGCTAAGGGCTCCAAGATTGCAATCGGCGCTGAGAACATGCACTTCGAGAAGTCCGGCGCTTTCACCGGCGAGATCTCCGCTGACATGCTCAAGGAGCTGGGCGTTAAGTACGTTATCATCGGCCACTCCGAGCGCCGTCAGTACTTCAACGAGACCGACGAGGCTTGCGGCAAGAAGGTTCAGGTCGCTCTCGAGAACGGTCTGCGCCCGATCCTGTGCGTAGGCGAGTCTCTGACCGAGCGCGAGCAGGACGTTACCATGGAAGTTATCCGCAAGCAGATCAAGATCGCTCTGCAGAACGTAGCTGTTGAGGACATTAAGAAGGTTGTCATCGCTTACGAGCCGATCTGGGCAATCGGTACCGGCAAGACCGCTACCGCAGAGCAGGCTAACGAGGTTTGCTCCGCTATCCGTGACTGCCTGCGCGAGAAGTACGGCGCACGCGCTGCACGCGGCATCACCATCCAGTACGGCGGCTCTATGAACGCGAAGAACGCTTCCGAGCTGCTGGCTCAGCCGGACGTTGACGGCGGCCTGATCGGCGGTGCCTCCCTGAAGAGCGCTGACTTCGCTACCATCGTAGAAGCAGCTAACCAGTAAGATAAGGATACGGGAAAGGGAAACGCTCCCTCACCGTTTTGCGGAGGGGGACATGGTGCATATCGTGTCCCCTTTTATTCTCTTATCGTTCGCTTCTGTAAAGGAGTTTTATCAGTATGAAAAAAACCACTATGCCGGGCATGCCGGAGGTAGAGGTAGTCGAGATCAAGACTTCCGCACCGGTTAATGTTCTGGCAGATCCGGCTCCTGCAAAAAAGCCGGCGGCAAAGCGTACTCGCAAGACCGCTGCTAAGACTGCCGAGGAGAAAAAGCCGGCAGCAAAGCGCGGCCGCAAGCCCAAGGCAGCCGCCGCTGCTGCCAAGAAGGCAGAGGGCCCGAAGAAGCCGACCGCTCTGATTATCATGGACGGCTTCGGTCACCGCGAGGAGACCAAGGGCAACGCCATCGAGGCTGCTAAAAAGCCGAATCTCGATAAGATTTTCGCAGAGAACCCGCTCACCTATATCGGTGCATCCGGTCTGGACGTTGGTCTGCCGGACGGCCAGATGGGCAACTCCGAGGTTGGCCACACCAACATCGGTGCAGGCCGCATTGTATATCAGGAGCTGACCCGCATCACCAAGGCCATCCAGGACGGCGATTTCTTCGAGAATCCGGCTCTGATGAGCGCGATCAACCAGTGCAAGTGGTTCGATTCCACTCTGCACATTTTCGGTCTGCTGTCTGACGGCGGTGTGCATTCCCACATTGACCACATGTTTGCGCTGCTCGAGCTGGCACGCCGCAATGGTCTGCGCAAGGTTTGCTTCCACTGCTTCATGGACGGCCGCGACACGCCGCCGCAGTCCGGTATCGAGTATATCGACCGCCTGCAGGCCAAGATCGACGCTGTCGAGGTCGGCTGCATCGCAACCGTATCCGGCCGTTACTACGCAATGGATCGTGATAACCGCTGGGATCGTGTACAGAAGGCGTACAACGCTATCGCACTCGGCGAAGGCGAGCACGCTGCTACCGCACACGAGGCTATGGAGCAGTCCTACGCAAACGGCGTAACCGACGAGTTCGTTGTTCCGGTTATCGTTACCGAGGGCGCGACCGTCAAGGACGACGACGCGATCATCTTCGCAAACTTCCGTCCCGACCGTGCGCGTGAGATCACCCGTGCATTCGTTGATCCGGAGTTCACCGGCTTTGAGCGCGTACAGCCTAAGATCCACTACGTCTGCATGACGCAGTATGATGCTACTATTCCGGGCGTGGAGATCGCCTTCAAGCCGCAGAGCCTGAAGAACACGTTCGGTGAATATATCTCCGATCTGGGTATGACCCAGCTCCGCATTGCCGAGACCGAGAAGTACGCACACGTTACGTTCTTCTTCAACGGCGGCGTTGAGAAGGAGTACCCGGGCGAGGATCGCGCCCTCATTCCGTCCCCGAGGTTGCAACCTATGATCTCCAGCCGGAGATGAGCGAGCCTGCCGTTACCGAGGAGTGCGTAAAGCGCATCCTGTCCGGCAAGTACGACGTTGTTATCCTCAACTTCGCAAACTGCGATATGGTAGGTCACACCGGCGTATTCGAGGCTGCAGTCAAGGCTATCGAGGCCACCGATGACGGCGTAGGCAAGGTCGTTGATGCCATCCTCAAGATGGGCGGCCAGTGCCTGATCACTGCCGACCACGGCAACGTCGATCAGATGCTCGATGCCGATGGTGTTACTCCGTTCACCGCACACTCCACTAATCCGGTGCCGCTTGTAATGATCGGCCACGAGGGCAAGCTGGCAGAAGGCGGCGTACTGGCTGATCTGGCTCCCACCATGCTGGATATGATGGGTCTCAAGCAGCCGGAGGAGATGACAGGTCACTCGCTGCTTGTAAAGTGAGCATCTAAGAGGGACGCTGTCCCCCTTAGATACCGAAAAAGTTCCCAAGGAAACTTTTTCGGATATCCCCCTCATCTTTGCACGGCAAAGACGGTTCGGACACGTGTCCCGAAGCAGTGGTATAAAAGTCCGGCAGAGCTGGACTTTTATGGGGAATTTTATCGCCGCGTGCGCGCGGCGCAGCAAAAATGTGATTTTTGCTGTTTAGTTAGCCAACCATTTTATTTTATAATAAGAAGGAGAAAGAATTATGAAGGGCTACATTGAAATTGTTGATGTAATCGGCCGCGAAGTTATGGACTCCCGCGGCAACCCGACCGTTGAGGTTGAGGTTTACGTTGAGGGCGACACCGGCGCATACATGGGCCGCGCTGCTGTTCCGTCCGGTGCTTCCACCGGTATCTTCGAGGCTTGCGAGCTGCGTGACGGCGACAAGTCCCGCTACAACGGCAAGGGCGTACTCAAGGCTGTTGACGCTGTAAACGGCGAGATCGCTGAAGTTGTTATCGGCATGAATGCTCTCGACCAGCAGGCAATCGACAAGGCTATGATCGAGGCTGACGGCACCCCGAACAAGACCAAGTTCGGCGCAAACGCTATCCTCGGCGTATCCCTGGCTGTTGCCAAGGCTGCTGCAGAGGCTCTGAGCCTGCCGCTGTACAACTACATCGGCGGCTGCAACGCTAAGACCCTGCCGATGCCGATGATGAACATCCTGAACGGCGGCGCACACGCTACCAACAACGTTGAGATTCAGGAATTCATGATCATGCCGGTTTCCGCTCCGTCCTTCCGCGAGGCTCTGCGCCGCTGTGCAGAGGTATTCCATCAGCTGAAGACCACCCTGAAGGAGAACGGCACTCCGGCAGCAGGTGTAGGCGATGAGGGCGGCTACGCTCCGAACCTGAAGAAGGACGAGGACGCTCTGAAGGTTATCGTTCAGGCAATCGAAGAAGCTGGCTACAAGCCGGGCGAGGACTTCATGATCGCGATCGACGCTGCTTCCTCCGAGTGGTGGAACGACGAGGAGAAGTGCTATATCCAGCCGAAGTCCGGCAAGAAGCTGACTCAGCAGCAGCTGGTTAAGATGTGGAAGAACTTCGCTGAGAAGTACCCGATCATCTCCCTCGAGGACGGCATGGCAGAGGAAGACTGGGAAGGCTGGGCTATGCTGACCAAGACTCTGGGCGACAAGATCCAGCTGGTTGGCGACGACCTGTTCGTAACCAACACCGCTCGTCTGTCCAAGGGCATCGAGCTTGGCGTTGCTAACTCCATCCTGATCAAGGTTAACCAGATCGGCTCCCTGACCGAGACCCTGGATGCTATCCAGATGGCTAACCGCGCTGGCTACACTGCAGTTGTATCCCACCGTTCCGGCGAGACCGAGGATGCTACCATTGCTGACATCGCTGTTGCACTGAACGCTGGCCAGATTAAGACCGGTGCTCCGTCTCGTACCGACCGCGTTGCAAAGTACAATCAGCTGCTCCGCATCGAGGAAGAGCTGGGCGAGGACGTTGCACAGTTCCTGGGCAAGAAGGCTTTCTTCAACCTGAAGAACAAGTAAGTCTCCGTCCTTACCGTTACTGCAATATGAGAAAACCGCACGCTTTTGCGTGCGGTTTTTTTATGGCTTAATCATAAAAGCTGTGGGATGAAGGATTTCTGATATAATGATTGAGCCTTTTTATATAGAAATTTCTTGCGAATATATAGTAAATTCTTGCGCTTGGGTTGACGGACGGACAAACTTGTGCTATCATAACTGCAGTAACATAGCGAATTCTCTGTGCTGAAACGGGGAATCTGGCTGTTTTGGATAAAATTGCTCACATTTTCATTTCTTTATCATAAATCACCTCTGCACCTTGTGTGCAGAGGTGATTTATTTTTCGGATAGACGCGACTTGAGAAAATCAACCGCCGTAGCCGTTCTTCCATCGCTGCAGCGCAAGTGCTGCGTTCTTGTAGCTGACATCGGCGGTCGGCGTTCCGGCAGGCACACCGAGGATCGCCGCGTCACCCTGCCGTACGTAGCCGCTGGTTTTCCAGCGCTCAAGCGCCTGCTCGTAGGCACGGGTCTGTGCATTCGCCGCCGCACTGCTGACATTCAGCTGATAATTGCGCCAGTTCAGCGTCGGCGTGCCGTTCAGGAAGCCGGTCAGACCGGCTACGGACAAGCCGTAATCGCGGTCGGCGTTAAACTGGCTCAGCGCCGCCTGTGCCTGCTGGAGCGCTGCATTTTCCGATGCGGTATAGTAGCTGCTCTCGGCGGCTGCGGTCTGCTCATCGGCAGCATTCTGCGCCGCCGCACGCGCGGACAGACGCGCCTGGCCGAGCGCATTCAGGTCGCTGCGGTACCGGTTGTCCACCGCGATACGGCTGGTCTCTGCCATGCCGCTGGTGGTCGCTTGCCCTCGTGCGCCCATGTTAAGTCCGAGCGCCGCCAGCTTTTCCTCGTTATTCACTGCGGACTGTCGGGCATTGATATCGGTCTGACGCATACCGGCGGCGTAGTCGTTCTCGATGGACGCGAGATTGCTCTCCAGCTGCTTTGCAATGCGGCTGCGGGCGGTTTCAAATCGCTTGAAACGGGCATTTTCCGCCGCGTCATACAGGCTGCTGACGCGGTTTGCACCGGTTGTTGTGCTTGAAACCGAGTACGGACGGTAGCTGCCGTTCCATGTCGAAACCGCGTCGTTGGACGCAACCTTGCCGCCGAGACCGAGCGAGTCAATCTTGTTCTGGCGTTCGCTCAGCAGCTGCTGGCGTTTCGCTGAATCAGTCGTGCCGGCAATCGCCGCCGAGTAGTCAAAATTGTCGCGGTAGCCATTGGAATTGAGCGTGCCGGAGGACTTGCTCGACGTCGATTTGCTTGTCGCCGTCTTAGTCGAAGTGGACTTGGATGTGGTTGACTTTATCGTTGATGTTCGGCGTGTGGAAGTTGATTTGATGATTGCCAAAGGGGAATCCTCCTTTCTAAATTACGGTCTGACCCTGTGTCCAGCGGATGGTGAGCGCGAGCAGACCAAACGGCTCATCCGGCCGGTCGTTGCCGATGCGCACGGCAAACAGCGGACTGCGGTGCTGCTTCCAGCGGGTACGGTACGTCACCGCACCCGGAATGCACCGGAAGGAGAACCGCGAAAAATCCAGTGTGCGGAAGGAAAACAGGTCCATATTGCGGGAAAGCGCAAGCTGGACACCGTTTTCGTTCTCGTACTGCACGGTCGCGCCCGAGCGGGAATGCGGCATGAGCGTCGGAATCACATCCCGCACGGTCTTGAAGCGGCTCCAGTCGGATAAGGGCAGGGTAGGCGTGCGCCAGTACGCGGCAATCGCCGCCGTGTCATCAAGATAGGCGTGCTCCTCCTCGCTTTTGGCAAAACGGCACAGTCGGCCGTCTGCCGTGCCGAACCACAGATGACCGTTCAGCACCGCCAGACACTGTGCAGGCACGTTCACCCAGAAAAACCACGCCGGATCGCCGTTTTCCTCGGTCAGAGAGCCGTCCGCGACATAAATGTGTCCGTTCACTGCCAGATAATATTTGCCCTCGAATACCACCGCACAGGCGTTTTGGAGGTCGGCCTCCTGCGATAATTTCGGCACAATGGCATCGGATACCGAGCGGATCGTCCGCTGTTCGGCAACGGCGGTGCCGTACACGCCCTGCACACCTCTTGCCGAGAGATACAGCGGCAGGTCGTTCAGCACGGCGAAGCAGCGGCTCGAAATCGCGCCTTCACCTTGCGCACCTTGCTTGAGCGGATACAGCGCAGAACCGTCATCTGCCATCATGTAGGTGCGCAGATAGCTGGTCGCCTCCTGTGCGCCGCCGGACTTGACCACGACCTGACTTTCGTACTGCTTGAGATAGCCGACGATCGCAGATGCGTCCGTGCCCATGCGAGTGTAGCCGGTGTCCGGAAAGTAGGTCGGGTCGTATAGGCCGCTCTGCCAGTCGCAGTCCGGCTCGTCCGGGTTGCCGGAGAGGAATACGCGCGTGTCGTTTTTGCCGCCGTACAGACCGGCAAAGCGGCATTTGTTGATCTTGTCCGCGTGTCCGCTGACGGTTTTGGCAAACGCGATGGACACATTCGCCAGTCCGTTTCCGTTTGCCGGAGCAGAGGCCAGCGTCACCAGACCGGTCGAGCGGTTGACCGCCGAAACGGTAACCGCCGAGCCGTTGACCTCAGCTGTAACAGCTGTTTCGTCGAGGTCGGTCGCGTCCACCTTGAACTGGGTCGCCGTGCCGTCCCCGATAAAGGTGTTGATGCGCTTAGGCGTCAAGAGATTTACTGCCTCGTAGCTGGTGCCGCCGCCGGTCGGCGCCGCAGAGATGGTCGTGGTCGGCACATAGGCCGTGCCGGATACCGGAACGGCTTCCCAGACCGTGTTTTTGCTGCTTTTGCGCACCGCACGATAGGTTTTGCCGTCCATCAGGTAGAGTACACCCTTCACCGTGAACGACTGAGAAAACGCCTCGTTCATGTCCGCGCACAGCTCGGTCTGCGTGCCGTCCTGTGTCCGAAAATACAGCTTCGCACCCGCATGAACGGCACAGCCCACACCATCCGGCATGGCGAATAACCCGTAGATGGGTGCGTTAAACTGCGCCTGTGTGCGCCATCCGGTGCGCTTTACCAGAAAATCGTTCTGGTCGCAGATCATGTTCTGCATATCCGGCGAGCGGGAGAGAGACACCTTAGTCGGATGCGTGCGGCAGTCGATGCCGCCGAACCGGCTGACCACAGTCTGCTGCTCGGTCTCCGGATAGGGGAATTCGTAGCTTCGCATTAAATCATCTCCTGCACGGCGGTAAACTGCGCGGGACAGTGACTCAGCAGGCGTTCGCTGTACTCGGTTGCCGCCCAGTTAAACTTGGCCTTGTCGTCATCCGCGACAAGCAGCGCCGCCAGTCCGTACGGAAAACATTCGCGCGCCAGCCAGTCACCGGCGGGCAGTTCCTCGGTCAGCGCCGTCATGCGCGGCGGCACAAGCAGCACGTCTTTGCCGTCAGACGCACGTTCCGCGTTCATCTCGCGCAGGCTGTTCGCTAACAGCTGGTTGAGCGCACCGAGCGCAAACTGCTCGTAATACACACCGCTGTCCGGCGTTTCGGATAAAATATTCAGCGCTGCACGAAAGCATTCGGTTCCGGTCATAGGGTTACCTCCTTTGTGATGGGTTCATTGGATACAGTGAGAAGTTAGGAGAAGGAGTGAGGAGTAAACGAAGAAAAACTCCTATCTCCTCACTCCTAACTCTTATCTGCTATTTGAATTTAGCCTTCCGCTACCTCGGACGGATACGCGCCGGACTGCACACAATATGCGCGGATCTTGCAGCCGGTTTCAGGCGTCAGCACGGTGCCGGCAACATAATCCTTCGCGGAATCCGAGTAGCGCGGATCCGAGCCGTCCAGGGTGTAGCGCACCTTGCCGAACGCGGTGATCTTGCCCTGACTGATGGTCGGTGCGCTCGAGCGGCAGTCCTCATCGACCAGTGCATACACGCCGCCGCACTTTGCGCCGAGCACATACGCGTCGTAGTAGTGACGGCCCTCGATCAGCGCACCGGACACGCCGACCGGGTCCTCGTGCACCTTGGCATCTGCGATTTTGTACGGCATGAGCACGGCATCCTTGTGTGCAACGAGGAAGTACACGTCCTCCGGCAGATAGCTCTTGGGAACGCGGACGACATTCATGCCGAATACCTCGCCGCACACGCCCTTGGCGATGGACTGACGCGCTAGCACGTCCACACCGGCAAACTCGTCCGAGGTGCACACCAGCTTGTACATTTCGCTGGTCAGGTACAGATAGCGGTTGTCGTCCGGCACAAGCGCATCGTCAAGTGCCTGCGATGCATCCGCAATCTTGCTGATGATATTCGCCTTGGTCGGCTTTGCACTTTCCACAATGCTGCCCGCCATGGTGACAAAGCGCTTGAATGCGTACTTGTCCGCCGCCGGTGTGGACTTCTCGTTCAGCTGCAGGCGCAGCATGTCGGCGGCATTCTTGACCAGATTCTGATCGAGGTTGTTGCCCTTGTCGATGGTCAGGGTAAATGCCTTGTCCTGCGTCATGGTCAGTTCCTGCACCACGTCCTGCATTTCAGTCACATCGCCGTAACGCTTGAGACCGCCGTCACGGTCGTAATCGACCTCCTCCACCGTGATCGGGGTGTAAACCTTGAGCGTTTTCACGCCGGTCAGGTCATACGTCTCCGCGGTTTTGCCCTTGATGAAGGACGCACGGGTGAATACCTCCGCAATCTGGTCGGAATACTTGCTTGCGAGATTGATAGCCATAAAAATTTACCTCCTATATAAATGTTAAATCGTGAAGTAATGAGAATGTTACTTGCCGAGCAAAGCGAGGGTGACCGGATCTGCTCCCGTGGGTTCCCCGTCCGACTGCGCCGGACCGACCGCCGCACGGCGGTTCTTTTGGTTCATCTCGAGGGCTGCCAGTTCGTCTCTCAGCTCGGCAATCTCCCACTTGCGGTACGCGGACACGAGCGAGCCTTCCTGCTGCGCCCACTCCCATACCTGCTGCGGAATGTCCTCGGGACGGACATCGGGATATTCCTCGACGAATGCGGCGTAGATCTGGCCGTTCGGCATGGCGTTTGCCGCACGATTACGGCGGATGTACGCGTTGCGCTTGGAAAGTCCCTGTGCGGCTGCGTCAATCAGCTCTTCGAGCGTCAGTTCGACGATATCGCCGTCCACCTCGACCGGATAGGTCTGTGCATTTTCCTGCGGCTGGATTTCCGCCGTCTGCTCCTGTGCGAACGGATTGACCGCCATTTCCTGCTCGGGATTAGGATTCATTGCTGTTTTCTGCATTACTGTTTGCCTCCTTTTGCTGCTGTCGCTGTACGCGAAGTGCGTGCAGCAGGTCGTGTTTGCCGCGTACCTGATAATCCGGTACGTTTTCCAGATATACGAGCGGGTCGGAAATAACGCCGCTCTCCAGCAGATGATCGTTTGTCATCGTCTGCATGGTTTCGGACCAGTAGCTTGCCGCGCCGACATCCACCTGCAGGCGCATGTCCTGTCCGGCGAGTGCGGAGAAGTCGAACGTGCATTTTTCGGGTTCGCCGCCGTCCTCATTCGGCAGAACGAGCGTGCGCACGCCGTAGTGCGCGCCCATCATATCGAGGAAAATGCGCGCCCAGTCCTCAGTGAAGCGGTAGAACTCCATTTTTGTCAGCTCGAGCGGAGCCGCCGTTGCGTTCTGCACCGCGATAATTGCCGAGGTGTTGTCCGGATTGACCGTGCCGAGTGCGGCTTCGCTTGCGCCCATGAGTTCCGCGGTATCGGTCATCATTTGCTTGAGCAGCTGCAGCACCTGTGCCGAGATATCCGGTGCGCGGAACGCCGCCGCGATGGCGTCGTTCGGGTTGCCGCGCATGCCGATTGCCTTGCCGACGTCGTTCGACCAGCCGTTCGGGAACCGCGTCATGTCGTACACGATCTTAGGGAACGCCACCTGCTTGATGCACTGGACGTACATCGAGTACAGCTTGTTGATGGCGATCTGGTTCGGAATGGCCTCGGTCAGTGGACTTTCGCCGTGGCACGAGCCGCGCACGCGGTTCCAACACAGATGCGTCACCGGATACAGCCGATAGGGAAGCACCTTTTCGGGCATGACAACGGCATTCCGCGTGGTCTTGCAGAAGGCAATGCCGTTCTCGGTCCTGCGCATATGCAGCAGTACGGTCACGCGCTCGCCGTCGCTCGAGGTACGGTAACGGTGGTACTCGCCCACATCATCCGGTCGAATGGCTTCCGCGTCACTCGCGGAGATGCCGTTGGCACGCGCTTCGCGGCGCACCTCGTCCGCGTCGCGCCGCATGGCAATGATAATGTACGGCTGGCGCTGTACCTCATCGCAGGCGGCGTTGCCGAAGCAGATGTTCGTGGAATCAATCAGCTCCACCGCAATATCGCCCTTGACCGCCTGACCGGTCTCAAGAGCCGGATCAAAGTGCATGTAGAAGCAAGCATCACCGTCCACACAGGCGTTTTTCAGCAGCGGGCGGCCGAGTGCCTTGACACCCGAACGCTCGATCGCGGATGCAAACGCGCGTTCGAGCACATGCGCGGTCTGCCGCCCGTCCTCATCCATGTCAAACGGCTGGGCGCGTACCGCCACATCGTCGGAGACCAGCATGGACACAAACAGGTTGACGCAGCGGCGCAGCACGTTGAAGATCAGCGGGTCGAGGGACTGCACGCGCAGACCCTCCCACTGCCTGCCGAGGTAAAACGCCTCGTTGCGCCGAACACGGTCGTATAAACCGATCGAGCGCTTGTAGTCGCGGTCGCGCTCATATTTCTTCCAGATTGCCGTCGGTGACGGATCAAATTTCATCGTTGTCCTCCTCTCGTCCGTAGTTCATCAGCGCCGCCAGATCGCGGCTGAGCGTATCCTCCGGCGTAGATTCTGCCGTGTGCTCCTTCGGCAAACGTCGCGGCAGAACCACACCGCCGGAGATGATTGCACCGGTCAGGACCAGTACCGCCGCAGACAGCGCGTAACATAAAATTTCCATAATGCCTCCTTTCACTCAAAACCTGAGAAATTCTCCTACTTCGCAGTCATACGCCGACTGGGGGACCGCCTTAACCGGCTCATAAACGGTCGCGGCGTACCCGCGGAGCGCATCCGGCGCATGGGTCAGCTCGTGCGGCGTGTTCGCTGTGTCGGACGGATTGCGCTTGTCGTGCTGCAGCGCAGGCAGCGTGCGGATCAGATTGCGGCAGGTGTCGAAAATCGTCAGTCTGGGACGAACGGTGCCATCCGTATCCTTGCGCGGCTGCAGCAGCTCATGCAGCGCCAGCCATCCGGCGACGCGTTCATTGCTGCTTTTGACAAAATCCAGTCCGCTGTCCGCGAACAGTTCTACCGCGCTTCTGCCGGTTTCCTGCCGTCGGTTCCACAGATCGGGCGGCGCGAGACGGCAGTCAATGTGTTCTCCGGCCGTCTCACAGGCAAGTATCTGCGTCGCTGCATCCGAAATAATGAGTCCCGGACGGTAGAGTTCGCGGTAGACCACGCTGTGTCCGTCCGGACTTTGCGCAATCCATAGCGCTGCCAGCATGTCCAGACCGTAGTCAATGGTCAGGCAGCGCCGCCAGTCATGCGGGATGGCATACGGCTTTACAACATGCAGGTCGCGCGAAAATTCGCTGAAATACTGCCCCTCGTTCAGTTCCCACACGCCGTCGAGCAGTGCTTTCCGGTCGGTGGGAGAGAGCAGCTTCAGGCGTTTCTCGTAGCCTGCATCCGCCTTGCGGAGAAACGGGTTGTCACCCAGTCTTGCGGGCAGAAACAGCCGCGTGCCGCCGTCGAACTCGCGCACGGTGTCCGGCGGCATGGAGTCGATAAACCGGCTCTTCACCCACTGGTGACCGACACCGCCGGGATTGGTCGTCGCCTTGACCTGCTTGGGGAATCCGTTCGTGCCGCGGATACGCGACAGCAGATAGGTGAACTGGCTTTCGGTGAAATGTGTCAGCTCATCGAACCGGATGACATCGTATTCCGCGCTCTGGTACTTGGTCACATCGCTTTCCGCGTCGCAGTACCCGAATTCCAGCGCCGAACCGTTTGCAAAATCCCACCGGTGCTCACTCACCTTGTACTTTGCAATGCACTGCGGATACAGCCGCAAAGCCGCCGGTACAAGCGAGCGCTCCAGCTCCGGCATGGTCCTTCGCAGCATGAGCTGCCGTGAACCCGGATAGCAAACCGCAAACCGCAAAGCATCGAGCAGCTGACCGTGGCTTTTGCCGCCGCCTGCCGCGCCGCCGAACAGTGTTTCGAGCGTGTCCGACTGCATGAACGCTGCCTGCCGCCGTGTTACGGGGAATTCGTATCGTCTACGATCCGAAACACGATCTCCACCGGCTGAGCTTCGGTCTGCTCGTCGCCAAGCATCACGCCCTTGCCGACCGTCCGGTCGAGGATTTCCTTGATCGCGCTGAGCCGGCTGTTCGCCGGTGCTTCCGCATCGTCCGCGATGTCGTACAGCATGCGGATCAGCCGATCCGGCTTTTCGTTTTCGCTGCACATGGCCTCACCTCCTTTCGATGAGCCATAGAATAGGAGCAAAATCCAAATTTGTCAAGAACAAATGTTCGATTTTTTATTTGCTTGCAATTTTTGCCCAGCTGCGGTATGCTGAATAAGATGGAAAATATGCGGCGCAGCAGCGCCAGTATCAGGAGGAAAGAAGATGAAAAGAATCGACCTTATCGCGCTCGATTTAGACGGAACTGCGCTCAATCCGCAGAATCAGGTCTCTCCGGCGACCGCCGATGCCGTGCGCCGTGCCCGCGAGAGCGGTATTCATGTTGTGGTCTCCACCGGACGAATCTGCGGTGAGGCACGCGACTTTGCACTCATGCTCGGCACGGATGACCAGATGGTCACCTCGGGCGGCGCGACGCTGTCGAGCGTGTCGCAGGAGCGCTGCACCATGCGCATGTCCATGCCGTGGGAAGCTGCTGTGCGTGCGTCTGCCGTGGTGGAGCGCATCGGCATGATCACAATGGTGTATGCAGGAGAGACGCTGCTCATTACCCCGTATGATGATATTGAATTCGGCAAATATAAGTCGAATGAAGGCTATTTAAGCTCGAAAAAGGTTGTGCCGTCTGTTGCGGAATATATTGCCACAAACCATGTTTCGGTCGATAAAATGTTCATCCGCAGCCATGACCCGGTCATGCTCGTGCGCGCTCGTGCACAGCTGGAACAGATCCCGGGTATCCGCGTGATGAGCAGCGCGGCTGACAACCTCGAGGTCATCACGCCGGCCGCGGACAAGGGCGTTGCTCTCGGCATGCTGTGCCGTGAGCTGGGCACCGACCTCGACCACGCCGCCGCCATCGGTGACAGCGAAAACGACCTCGAAATGCTGAACGCCGTAGCCCTCCCGATTGCGATGGGAAACGCAAGCGCAGCCGTTAAAAATCTGTGCCTGCGCGAGACGCTCACCAACGCACAGGACGGCGTAGCAGCCGCCATCGACCGCATCATCGCGGAGAACGGCTAAACGAGCAGACCGGCCGCTGTTTTCCGGAAAAACAGTGGTAAAAATCGGATTTCTATGCTATAATATACTTGCAGAGTATCCGCAGAAAGCGGAAAAACGGCGCAGAACGCCGTCAGATTGAATCACAAAGAAAGTTGAAGGATAAAAGTTTTGGCTGCAAGGAAAACCACAACTAAAAAATCGACGAAAAGCGCACCCAAGGGCAAGCGTGCGGCACAGCCGCAGCCGGAGGAACTCGGTCCGATCCTGTCCCGTCCGGTCTGGGGCGCGATCTGGGGCATTGTCGGTCTGCTGTGCCTGCTGTCGATCCTGCCGATCGACGGCGTGCTGCTCAAGTGGCTGCACCGCGGCATCGGTGCGCTCATCGGCAAGGGTGCGTATGTCATGCCGTTTGCGCTGATCGGCATCGCCGTGCTGCTGTTTGCGCGTCCCAAGGGTCCCGTGCGTCTGCGCGGAACGTGTATCGCGCTCATGCCGCTGCTGATCGGCAGTATCATTCACGCCTTTTCGTGTGCAAATGAGTACGACCTGTCCATGAGCACGCTCAGCGGTCTGCTCTCTACCGGTATG
This sequence comes from Butyricicoccus sp. OF10-2, assembly GCF_003481925.1. Taxonomy (NCBI): domain Bacteria; kingdom Bacillati; phylum Bacillota; class Clostridia; order Eubacteriales; family Butyricicoccaceae; genus Butyricicoccus; species Butyricicoccus sp. OF10-2. Next base: position 19,389 of record NZ_QUMC01000001.1, read on the forward strand.
GAAGGCTCGTCCGGCGGTCTGCTGGGCGGCGGTCTGTACATCCTGCTCGAGTGGGCGCTCTCGTCCATCGGCGCACTGCTCATCCTGCTGGTGCTGTTCATCGTGACTTTACTGGTGGCCTGTCGCATCACGCCGCAGGCGCTGTACGACATGGTTCGTCCGCCTGAGTATGAATACGAGGACGAGGAGGAGCGTGAGCGCTACGAAGCGCCTGTTCAGCTGCCGAACATCCACGAAGCGGCAGCTGCGCATGCACAGCGCCGAGAAGAGCGCCGTGCGCACCGTAAATCCGACTTTGACATCCCGATCGACGCCGATCCGCCCGGAGAGGATAAGCCGGGCGAGGAATTGATCGACCCGAACAAGCACCACGGCAAGGTAATCGCGCCGGACGAATATCTGCGCTCACTGCGCGATAACGTGAAGAAAAAGGCCGGAAGCATTATGGATCTGGTCGAAAACAAGCAGCCGGAGGAAGAACCGGCGCACGTTTCCGAGTCGGAGCCCGAGCATGAGGCGGCTCCTGCACCGGCATCCAAGCCGAAAAAGACCGAGAACATCTCGGAAATCGAGCAGGCGGCCATGAACGAGCAGATCGATGAGAGCCAGAAGGCTCCCGCGCCGGTGTACGACTACCCGCCGATCGACCTGCTGACGCAGGGCAAGCACGCTTCGGTAGCCGGTGCGGAGACCGAGCTGCGCGAAAGCTCGGCGTGCCTGCTCGATACGCTCGACTCGTTCAACATCGAGGCACAGATCATCGGCATCGTGCGCGGCCCGTCCGTCACCCGCTTTGAACTGACCATCCCGCGCGGTATCAAAATCTCGCGCATCACCGCACTGGCGGACGACATTGCACTGTCGCTCGGCGCGGCAAACGTGCGTATCGCGCCTATTCCGGATAAGGTCGCGGTCGGCATCGAGGTGCCGAACAAAACCGTCAATACGGTCTTTATCCGCGAGTGTATCGGCTCGCCTGCGTTTGCCAACGCGAAAAGCCGCCTGTCCTTTGCCGTCGGCAAGGACATCACCGGCAAGCCGGTCATCGGTGACATTGCCAAGATGCCGCACATGCTGATTGCCGGTACCACCGGCTCCGGTAAGTCGGTGTGCATCAACTCCATGCTGATCTCGCTGCTGTACAAGTCCACGCCGGAGGAAGTCCGCCTCATCATGGTGGACCCGAAGATGGTTGAGCTGGGCAACTATAACGGCATTCCGCACCTGCTGATTCCGGTTGTTACCGATCCCAAAAAGGCCGCCGGTGCGCTCAACTGGGCGGTTGGTGAGATGGAACGCCGCTACAAGCTGTTCGCAGACCATCAGGTGCGCAATCTGGTCGGCTATAACGACCTCATGCGTTCCGAAAAGGCCAAAGCCGAGCAGACCGAGGACGGTCATCCCGAGCAGTATCAGGTGCTGCCGCAGATCGTCATCGTTATCGACGAGCTGGCTGACCTGATGATGGTCGCCGCCAAGGAAGTCGAGAACTCCATCTGCCGTATCGCGCAGAAGGCACGAGCCGCAGGCATGCACCTTGTTGTAGCAACGCAGCGTCCGTCGGCTGACGTTATCACCGGTATTATGAAGGCAAATATCCCGTCGCGTATCGCGTTTGCGGTAGCCAGCCAGATCGAGTCGCGTATCATTCTGGACACGACCGGCGCAGAAAAGCTGATCGGCAAGGGCGATATGCTGTATGCGCCGCTCGGTGAGGGCAAGCCGACCCGTGTACAGGGCTGCTTCATCTCCAACGAGGAGATTGAGGCTGTCATTGCCCGCATCAAGGAGACCAGCACCGCCGAGTACAGCGAGGAGATCCTTGAGCACATCGAGCAGCAGGCCGAGCAGGTGGGCAATAACAAGGGCGGCGGCAGCAGCGGCACGAGCGATTTGGGCGACGATGAGGATGAACTCATCGAGGAAGCCATTGAGGTCATCATGGACTGCCGTCAGGCATCCACATCCATGCTGCAGCGCCGTCTGAAGCTGGGCTATTCGCGTGCCGCGCGTATCATCGACCAGATCGAGGACCGCGGTATCATCGGCCCGTCCGAAGGCTCCAAGCCGCGCCAGATCCTCATCTCGCGTGAGGACTGGCAGGAGATGAAACTGCGCCGCACAATGCCGCTCGACAAGCAGCAGTAATGGAAAATGAACGCTATCTTTGTGCCGTTCTATAATTCTCCATTTTCAATTCTCAATTTGCTAAACAAATCTCTTAGGAGGTAACATATCATGAAGAAGATCAACATTGCCGAAAAGTCTTTCAATCCGTTCGACCTGATCGGTCAGAAGTGGATGCTGATTTCCGCAGGCACCGAGGACAAGTGGAACACCATGACTGCAAGCTGGGGTGCCGTAGGCGTTATGTGGGGCAAGCCGAGTGCGACCTGCTATATTCGCAAGAGCCGCTTCACCAAGGAGTTTGTAGATGCGGGCGAGTATTTCACCCTGACCGTGCTCAAGGACGGCAACCGTGATGCGCTGAACAAGATGGGCTCCAAGTCTGGCCGTGACATGGATAAGATGCACGAGAGCGGCCTTACCCCGGTATTCGTAGAGGGTCAGCCGACCTTCGAGGAGGCCGAGCTGGTACTCATCTGCCGCAAGCGCGGTGTGACCGACATTGCACCGGACGATATGGCTCAGGAAGTGCAGGACAAGTGGTACGGCGATCACGACTACCACACCATGTATATCGGCGAGATCGTAGCGCTTACGAGAACTGATTTCACAGAAAATTCACCAATTCCTCACGATTTTGGTGTATCATCAAGAAAGAAGTACAGGGTCGCTCTGCGGCCCTGTATCCCAATCCACAAACCCACGCCTCAAAAGGGAGGAATGCAATTCGTGAAAAAACGATTGCTCAGTCTGATCACAGCGGCTGCGCTGATGGTCGGCATGCTGCCTGCGGCTTTTGCGGGCTATGAAAACTTTACTTCGAAAACAACGTATCCTGCCGGACAGTTCACCGACGTGCCCTCAACCGAGTGGTACGCGCAGAATGTTCAGGCGGCGTATGAATACAAGCTGGTGGACGGCGTAAACGCCACCCAGTTCAAGCCGAACAGCAACCTGACGATTGCACAGGCGATCAAGCTGGCGGCGTGTCTGCACAGCACCTATGTCAGCGGCACGACCGATTTTGAGACTGCGCGTCCGTGGTATCAGCCGTATGTGACGTATGCATTGGAAAATGGTATTATTAACACGACTTATGTGAATTACGATCAGCCGGCGACCCGAGCACAGTTTGCGTCCATCTTTGCAAACGCGCTGCCGGAGGACGCTCTGACCGCGATCAACGACATTGCGGACGGTGCGATTGCGGATGTGGACATATCGGCAGACTATGCCGCTGATGTGTACCGTCTGTACCGGGCGGGCGTGCTCACGGGCAGCAACAACGCGCACGATTTCAAGCCGAACACCAACATTCGCCGCAGCGAGGTTGCGGCTATCGTCACCCGTATGGCAAAGCCGGATCTGCGGCAGAGCTTCACCATCGAAGCACATGTCGGCATGACGGCGGACGAGGTGTTCAGCGCCTGTGTACCGGCGATTTTCAAGCTGTACGCCTACGATTACAAGAACAACATCCTCGGCATCGGCAGCGGCGTTGTGCTCAGCGCACGCGGCGATGCGGTGACCTGCGGACACCTTGTCAACGGTGTTTACCGCCTTGTGGCCGAGATGTACGACGGCACCAAGCGTGAGGTCACGATCTACAACTTTGACGCGGACGCGGACATCGCGCATATCCGTGTTGTCGGCAGCACGCTGCCGTACCTCGGTGTTACCACTGAGGTCGAGAAAGGCGACACGGTCTACGCGCTCGGTTACCCGGGCGGCGGCGCCGCAACGGTTACGACCGGCAAGGTGACCGACCCGGAAAACGACGATTACCTTGCACCGATGATCGAAAGCACGGCGCAGGTCATCAGCGGCAATTCCGGCGGTGCGCTCATCAACGATGAGGGCAAGGTTGTCGGCATTACGGTCAGCAGCCATTCCGGCGGCGTACCGTCTTACTCGGTGCCGATCCGCTACCTGAACAACCTGATCGGAGACGGTACGGCGTACTCTCCCGGCGAGTATAACCGCAACCACAAGCCGGATGCGTCGCGCTGCTACAACAAGCACTATCCGGTGCCGGATTTCGGCACGGTGACCGGTGTCACACTGCTCGGCACCATCCGGGAGGGCACCACGACCACCTACTACTACGACAGGGAAGAGGTAGAAGCCGGCGACAAGATTCTGCTCCGCTACTATGCCGCACTGGGCGAAAATACCTTCTACCAGTTCACCGGCGGCTCGTTCACCTCGTCCTCGACGTATCCGTATTCGGTCAAGCTCTACGAGACCAGCTACGACGGCATCCCTGCGATCAGTGTCGTGGTTTCCAGCAATTCCTTCGCTTCTATCGGCGGTCTGCCTCAGACCGCCGATTTTCTTTGCAGGAATTTGTGCATTACGCCTAATGAAATGAAAGCTGATGGGCATGAAACGTATTTACGCCCAAAACACCGCAAAAATCGAGAAAAACAGGAAAAGATAAAATAAAAATCGGATAAAATTTCTGATAAATTAAAAAGACAGATTTTACGCAAACGTTTGAGTTTTGGTTAAAAATACATAATTGGTCAAAGTGCACAATATATTCGTGGGAAATCGGTATAATACTACAATGGAATATTTCACCGCTAACGTGCTATAATGTGCTTGCGTGATAAAGAGAATGAGTATTAGAGAGAGCATCAATCGAAACGGAGGAAATACCCAAATGAAAAAGTATGTTTACATGTTCCCGGAGGGCAACGGAAAAATGCGTGAGCTGCTTGGCGGCAAGGGTGCCAATCTGGCTGAAATGACCGGACTGGGCATGCCTGTGCCGCAGGGTTTCACCATCACCACCGAGGCCTGCACCCGTTATTACGAGGACGGCAAGACTATTTATCCGGATATTCAGGATCAGATTCTGGAGTACCTCGATCAGCTTGAAAAGGTTACCGGCAAAACCCTCGGCGATCCCGAGAAGCCGCTGCTCGTATCCGTTCGCTCGGGTGCACGCGCATCCATGCCCGGCATGATGGATACCATCCTTAACCTCGGCATGAACGACGAGATCTGCGAAGCAGTTGCCAAGCTGACCAATAACCCGCGTTTCGCACGCGATTCCTACCGCCGTTTCATTCAGATGTTCTCTGACGTTGTTATGGAGCTGCCTAAGTCCACCTTCGAGCAGTTTATCGACCAGGTAAAGGACAAAAAGGGCGTTAAGATGGATAATGAACTGGACGCGGACGATATGTCCGAGCTGATCGTTCTGTTTAAGGATCACTACAAGAAGTCCCTCGGCGAAGATTTCCCGCAGGACCCGAAGAAGCAGCTGATGGAGGCTGTCCGCGCGGTATTCCGCTCGTGGGATAATCCGCGTGCGAACACCTACCGCCGCATGAACGACATCCCGCACAGCTGGGGCACTGCCGTAAACGTACAGTCCATGGTATTCGGCAATATGGGCGAGACCTCGGGCACCGGCGTAGCCTTCACCCGCAACCCGGCCACCGGCGAAAAGAAGCTGTACGGCGAGTTCCTGATGAATGCACAGGGCGAGGACGTTGTAGCCGGCATCCGCACCCCGCAGCCGATCTCTGCGCTGGCAGATACCATGCCGGAGGTTTATCAGCAGTTTGTTGACATTTCCAGCCGCCTTGAGAAGCATTACGGCGATATGCAGGATATGGAGTTCACCATCGAAAACGGCAAGCTCTACATGCTGCAGACCCGTAACGGCAAGCGCACCGCACAGGCAGCGCTCAAGGTAGCGGTTGATCTGGTAGACGAAGGCGTCTGCACCAAGGAGCAGGCGGTTATGAAGGTCGAGGCAAAGCAGCTTGACGCACTTCTGCACCCGACGTCGATCCGGCAGCTCTCAAGGCAGCTACGCCGATCACCACCGGCCTGCCGGCATCGCCCGGTGCAGCCTGCGGCGCGGTTTACTTCACCGCAGATGCTGCAGCTAAGGCCCACAAGACCGGAATCAAGGCTGTCCTCGTCCGTCAGGAGACCTCTCCGGAGGATATCGACGGCATGGCCGTATCCGAAGGCATCATGACCGCCCGCGGCGGCATGACCTCGCACGCAGCCGTAGTAGCCCGCGGCATGGGCACTGCTGTGTAGCAGGCGTAAACGGCATCAAGGTTTCCGAAGAGGATAAGACCCTGACCTTTGCCGACGGCACGGTAGTGCACGAGGGTGACGTTATTTCGCTCGACGGCTCCACCGGCAACGTATACCTCGGTGAGATCGCAACGCAGGAGGCTGAGCTGACCGGCGACTTCGGCCGCTTCATGGGCTGGGCTGACGAGATTCGCACCCTGCACGTTCGCACCAACGGCGATACCCCGCGTGATGCAACGCAGGCCCGCAAGTTCGGCGCAGAAGGCATCGGCCTCTGCCGTACCGAGCATATGTTCTTCGAGCGGCCCGCATCAAGGCGGTTCGTGAGATGATTATTTCCGATACGCTCGAGCAGCGCAAGGCGGCTCTGGCCAAGATCCTGCCTATGCAGCGCGGCGACTTTGAGGCAATTTACCGCGCAATGGGCGGCCTGCCGGTAACCATCCGTCTGCTTGACCCGCCGCTCCATGAGTTCCTCCCGCACGAGGATGACGAGATCAAGGAGCTGGCCGATGAGATGGGCGTATCCTTCGACAAGCTCAAGGGCAAGGTAGAAAGCCTGCACGAGTTCAACCCGATGCTGGGTACCCGCGGCTGCCGTCTGGACGTTCTCTATCCGGAGATTGCCGAGATGCAGACCGAGGCTATCGTATCCGCAGCTATCAACGTCTGGAAGGAAGACGACCTGCATATCACGCCGGAGATCATGGTTCCGCTGGTATCCGAGGTCAATGAGCTGCGCTTCGTAAAGAAGGTTATCAAGGCTAAGGCTGACGAGCTGATCGAGCAGTCCGGCCTGAAGATGAAGTATATGGTCGGCACGATGATCGAGACGCCGCGTGCCGCAGTCACCGCAGGCGATGTGGCCAAGGAAGCGGAGTTCTTCTCCTTCGGCACCAACGACCTCACCCAGATGACCTACGGCTTCTCCCGTGATGACGTGGGCCGCATTCTGGAGACTTACTTCGATAAGAAGATCCTCGAGTCCGATCCGTTCGCTCGTCTGGACCAGAACGGCGTAGGCCGCTTGATCCGCTTCGCTGTTGCAGAAGGCAAGCGCACCCGTCCGGACATCAAGCTCGGCATCTGCGGCGAGCACGGCGGCGACCTGTCCTCCGTCGAGTTCTGCCACAATGTTGGTCTGAATTACGTTTCCTGCTCGCCGTTCCGCGTGCCGATCGCACGTCTGGCAGCGGCACAGGCTCGCGTAAAGGAGCTTGGACTGGCATAAACCTCCCCAAACTTGACATACAGCGCGAAAGGCTTCGGAGCATTGCTCCGAAGCCTTTCACGCTTTTTCATGCACAAATATATGCAGTAGTATTTAGAGGATTGAAGGCAGGCTGAGGGTAGCCCGCCCTTCGGAGAAAAGTTACCGAATTTCTAATGGAAAGGGAATCTTACAGAACCTTCTCCACATCCTCCGCAATCTGTTCTGCGGTGAGGTGATTGTCCTTCAGTACCTCGTCTACGTCATAGCGGTCGAGGAACTCCTTCTTGAGACCAAAGTTCAGTACCTTCATGTCAAAGTCGCCGTAGAAACGCGCAATCTTCTCACCGAAGCCGCCGTCGAGTACGCCGTCCTCGAGGGTGATGACCACATCGTGCTCCGCCTTGAGGCTCTCGAGCAGGTCGGTATCCACGCCGGTGATATAGTACGGGTTGATAAGGGTCGGCTGTACGCCGGTCTTTTTCTTGATGAGCGCCGCCGCCTGTTCGCCGAGCGGGTAGAACGAACCCAGACCGATCACGGCAACCCGGGCGCCCTTCTCCTTAACCTCGTAGGTGTTCAGCCTGCCGAAGTCCTTGGTAACAGCCTTTCCGTCCGAAACCAGTGCACCGCCCGGCATGCGGATAACGACCGGATGCTCGTTCTGCTCAATGCTCCAGTCGAGCATTGCCAGATATTCTTCCTTGGTGGTCGGCGCCAGATAAACCAGATTGGGGATGTTCGCCAGCATCGGAATGTCGTACAGACCGAGATGCGTTACATCGTTCATGCCGTAAACCGAGCCCCACGCAACGATAATGGTAGCTGCGTTGCTGTTGATGCACAGGTCCTGCGAAATCTGGTCATAGGCGCGCTGAATGAACGTGCTGTACACGCCGTAGACCGGCTTGCCGCCGTTTGCTGCGATACCGGACGCCAGTGCAACCGCGTTCTCCTCGGCAATGCCTACGTCGATGAACTGGCTGCCGGCCTTCTTACGCATCTCCTCGGTGAAGCCAAGCACGGTCGGCGTACCCGAGGTGATCATGCACACAGATGGGTCATCCTGCATTTTCTTCATCATAAAGTCGAGCGTAATGCTCTCGTAGCACTCGCCGCTTATGTCCATCAGCGGCTCGCCGGTCTCCGGATGGAACGGCGCACAGTAGTGCCATGCCTCCTTGTGCTGCTCGGCAGGCGCATAGCCCTTGCCCTTCTGGGTGACGATGTGCACAATAACCGGCTGCCTGCTGTCCTTTACGGCCTTAAATGCTCGATCAGCGAAGCAATATCGTTGCCGTCGGCTACAAAGCGGTAATCCAGACCCATCGCACGGAACAGGTTGCACTCGGCCTTGCCGCCCGTCTCGCGCAGCAGGCGCAGGTTCTGATACAGACCGCCGTGATTCTCTGCGATGGACATATCGTTGTCGTTGACAAGGATGATCAGGTTTCCGTCCAGCTCTGCCGCATAGTTGAGTGCTTCGAGCGCTTCGCCGCCGCTGAGCGAACCGTCGCCGATGATAGCAACCACGTTGCCGTCCTCACCCTTGAGGTCGCGACCCTTGGCCAGACCGCAGGCCAGACTGACCGAGGTGGAGGTGTGACCGATGGTGAAATGGTCGTGCTCGCTCTCGTGCGGGTTGCTGTAGCCGGAAACATCGTCGTAGTGCTCCTCGTAGAGAAAGGCGTCCTTGCGGCCGGTCAGCATCTTGTGCGGATAGGACTGGTGGGAAACATCGAATACAAACTTATCCTTCGGGGACTCGAATACATAGTGCAGTGCGATGGTTGCCTCTACCATGCCAAAATTCGGACCGAAATGGCCGCCGTGACGGCTCAGCTTGGTCAGCAGTGCATCACGTATTTCGGACGCAAGCACGGTCAGCTGCTTAATGTTCAGCTTCTTCACGTCAGCGGGACCGTTGATGTTCTCGATATACATAGTTTTCCTCCTGAATATTTTTTATAAACTCACTCTATCACTTGGAGTGTGCTCCAAGTCAAGCGGTTTTACGAAAAATTATGCAAAAATAAAAGCACCTGATACCAGGTGCCTTAATACTCAAATAGATGCGGAAAACGCTTCTCCATTCACCGTCCAGTGCGCTGTTCCGTCCTGCACATACAGCTCGGTGCCGCCGCGTTTGCAGCCGGCGTTCAGAAAAACCGCTGTGCCGTCCGGATTCAGACGATAGAGATTGTAGCCGAAGTCCTCGGCAGCGCGGTAACGCGCGGTGTGCCCGAACACAAAGCCGACCATCGTGCCGTCATCGAGCGAAACATAGTTGGTAAAGTCAAAACCCGCATATGGCGTCGCGCCAAGCTCGGACTGCTTCATCAGACCGCGCTCGCGCTGATAGGCAGGGGACTCGAGATAAGCCATGCTGTTCGGGTACAGCATCGCGTACGAGGGATATTTTTTGCTGGAAGGGACAGCGCCGGCGCCGACCCCACCGACCTTTGTGCCGCAGTTCATGCAGAATTTTGCGCCGTCCGGCAGCTGCGTGCCGCAGTTCATGCAAAACATGGTAATCGCTCCTTTACATATACTTTAGTATATCGGGAGAGAGACAGTCTGTCAAATAGCCGTCACAGGAAAACCACGAAAAGGCAAAAGAAAAACCGTCTTTTCAAAGAAAAGACGGTTTTCGGTGGCAGCCGAAGAAGGATTCGAACCCTCACAAACAGAGTCAGAGTCTGTCGTGCTACCTTTACACAATTCGGCTATTTGTTAAGTTTTGCTGTCGTTTTGATGACTTATCGCTGACGACTTGTTTAGTATATATCAGAATCCGGGATTCGTCAACCCTTTTTCAAAAAAAATTAAAAATTTTTTCGGAAGGGGACAACCGTCGCTTTTACGGCGGCCGTCCCTCGCGCTCGAGAGCCTCCCGCAGCTTTTCGAGCGCACGCTTTTCAATGCGCGAAACATAGCTGCGCGAAATACCCAGCCGCGCGGCAATTTCGCGCTGCGGCAGGGGAGATGCCAGACCGATGCCGTACCGCAGGCGGATGATCTCGCGTTCCCGCGGAGAGAGACAGCCTGCTAGCGCGCGGTGCATGGCATGGTACCGGTCCTGCTCCTCAACGGCGGAAAGACCGCTGTCCTCGCAGCAGATAATATCCTGCAGGGCAAGCGCATTGCCGTCACCGTCCGATTCGAGCGTGTCCGAGAGCGAAAGCTCGCCCGCACTCTTGCGCTTTTGCCGGAAATACATCAGCAGCTCGTTCTGGATACATTTGGAGGCGTATGTCGCCAAGCGGATATTTTTATCCGCCTTAAAGGTGTTCACGGCTTTAATCAGCCCGATCGTGCCGATGGACAGCAGATCGTCCTGCTCTGTACTTACGGCGTAATATTTTTTCACAATATGTGCTACCAGTCTGAGATTGTGCTCGATCAGCTTTTCCCGTGCCTCGGCGTCCCCGTCCTGCTGCATGCGGCGCAGCAGAACCGCCTCCTCATCGGGCGTGAGCGGCTTGGGAAACGACCCGTCCGCGCCCTGTACACGCAGCACAAAGAAGAAAAATGCGCCGCCGAGCGCAAATAAAGCAGGGAAAAGCATGGTCAGCACCTCGTTTCGATAAGATACTGCTATTTTATGCTGTGAATAGCTTAAGTAGCACAAATAAAGAGGCAGTACCGCATAATACAGCAAGAGCGATTTACGAGTAAATTTTGCGTACTGATTAGGCGCGGTTTCTTGCAATACTTTGTGTATTGCAAAAAATCGCGGCAGCGCGGATGGAACTCGCGCAAGGAATCGAGGCCGATATCAGGGTACAAAATTTCCGTAAAGTGCCGCAGCTGATTTATGTGGTATTGCCTCCAAAAAGGACTTGTAATTTGACAGAATATCCAGTATAATATAGTGAGTATTTACAGCAAATTGCATAGGGAGGTGTAACCATGGTTATGGCATTGGACAAAATGCCGGCTCTGTCGGATTATGGCGCGATCATCGCGCAGTTTTTGCCGTTTGTAGTTCTGATCGTCGTATTCTACTTTTTCCTGATCCGTCCGCAGCGCAAGCGCGACAAACAGGAGCGCGATATGCGTAACTCCATCGAGATCGGTGATGAGATTTCCACCATCGGTGGTTTTATCGGCCGCGTAGTCAGCATCAAGGACGACGTTCTGGTCATCGAGTCTTCGAGCGACCGCACGAAGCTCAAGATTTACCGCTGGGCAATCCGCGGTAAGGAGGCTCCGGCGACCGAGACGGTCGAGGCGCCCAAGGAAGCAAAGAAGGACGCAAAGTAATAACCCCATTTCTTGCCGAATAGCATGACATATAAATAAAATTCGGCGGGAGGCTATGAAATGATGAGAAAAACCAATGAGGGTCAGTCACCGGTCGGTATCCTTTTACCGTCGGTGCTTGCCGGATTGCTCGGTACTCTGCTGCTGATGCTGCTCGGTGCGGTGCTCGTTCACCGCGGCACATTGGCAGAGGGTGCAATAGCGCCTTGTGCGCTGGTGTTCCTTGCACTCGGCAGTGCGCTTGCTGCACTGGTCGCTGCAAAGCGCGCAGGCGAAAAACAGTTTTACTGGTCGCTCGGCGCAGGTTTTGCGGTTTTTCTGATCCTGCTGATCGTTGCGGTGCTGCCGCTCGGTCAATCCATTCATTTTGTACGCACGGTGATCAGCCTGCTCTGCTCGTTGATCGCCTCGGCACTGGGCGGTTACGCCGGTGCCAATATGCGGAAAAAGAAGCGTTACAGCCACATCAAAAAATAGGAGGGAAATCAAATGAAGCATATTTCTACCCTGACTTCTGCAACCCTGAAGCAGACTGCAGCACACGGCGGCTGCGGCGAGTGCCAGACTTCCTGCCAGTCCGCATGCAAGACCTCTTGCACCGTGGCAAACCAGAAGTGCGAGCACGCAAAGTAATCACGCTTAAAAGGAATATGCAAGGCGCGCCTGCGGGTGCGCCTTGTTCCTGTATATCGGAGGAAAATAAATGATTCATCGTTATCAGAAAAAAGGGCTGAATTTCGTGCTCGATGTCAACTCGGGCGCGGTACATCTGCTCGATGATATCAGCTATGCAGTGTCCGGACTGCTGGATGAAAACATGGGTGATACCTGTCCGCAGAGCATCATTGATGCCCTGCCGGACTACACCGCGGACGAGATCCGCGAGGCATATGACGAGCTGTACGAGCTGAAAAAGGCCGGTCAGCTGTTCGCGCAGGATGACTACATCGATGTAAGTCGCTACATTCCGGTGAATGCACCGGTCAAGGCCCTGTGCCTGCATGTAGCGCACGACTGCAACCTGCGCTGCCAGTACTGCTTCGCATCCACCGGCGACTTTGGTCAGGGCCGCAAGATCATGCCGCCTGAGATCGCCAAGAAGGCCATCGACTTTGTTATCGCGCGTTCCGGCGTGCGTCACAACATCGAGGTCGATTTCTTCGGCGGCGAGCCGCTCATGGCGTGGGATACCGTTACCCAGACGGTCGATTATGCCCGCAGCCTGGAGGAGAAGTATAACAAGAAGTTCCGCTTTACCATCACTACCAACGGTCTGCTGCTCGATGAGGACAAGCGCAAGTACATCAACGAGAACATGGACAACTGCGTGCTGTCGCTCGACGGCCGCCGTGAGGTCAACGACGAGTTCCGCAAGACGGTTGCCGGCACGGGAAGCTATGACACCATCGTGCCTAAGTTCAAGGCGCTGGTGGACGAGCGCGACCCGAACCTCGATTACTACGCACGCGGCACGTTCACCTCGCACAACCTCGACTTTGCCGAGGACGTTCTGAGCATCGCGGATGCAGGCTTTGACCGCCTTTCCGTCGAGCCGGTAACGGCTGACCCGGGCTGCGGATACGACTTGACCGAGGACGATCTGCCGAAGATCGAGGCCGAGTACGACCGCCTGACCGATATCATGCTCGAGCGTAAGAAGGAAGGCAAGCCGTTTACCTTCTTCCACTTCATGGTCGATCTGGATCAGGGTCCGTGTGTTGTCAAGCGTCTGCGCGGCTGCGGCGCGGGCTACGAGTATGTAGCCGTAACGCCGGACGGCGACATCTATCCCTGCCACCAGTTTGTCGGCAAGGATGAGTTCAAGCAGGGCAGTGTGCTCGACCAGTCCTTCAATATGGACATCGCGCAGAAGTTTGCCGGCATGAACATCTATTCTCGTCCGAAGTGCCAGAAGTGCTGGGCGAAGTTCTACTGCTCGGGTGGCTGCTCGGCAGCAAACTACAACATGAACCACGACATGAACGACTCCTACGACCTCGGCTGCGAGATGGAGCGTAAGCGTCTGGAATGTGCAATTTACCTAAAGGCAATGGATAAAATTTGTGCAAATCAGTCGAAGTGATGAATTGTAAAAAGAATCCGTAAAATCCGTTGCGAAACAGACTGTTTGTGCGTATAATTGCTCTTGTATTTGTACTGCCCTGTGAAGGAGATGATATTATGCCGCAGAATGTACTGGTTTCCGTGCTTGGTGAAGGTGAATATCTTCAGAAGCTGATCCGCGCCATCCTGGAGAAGGAGGTCGTACCGCAGCGCAATCTGTTCCTGTCCGCGAAGAATGCGGCGGCCTGCAAGGCTGCAGAGGGCTACGACGAGGTTCGTATCTGCGAGGACGAACTTGCTGCCATGATCAAGAGCGAGATTGTGCTGCTCACCGCTTCCAAGCGTGAAATGCCGACCGAGCTTGCCAAGATTTCCAGCAGTTCGCAAAAGCGCGTGGTAGTTTCCGTGTGCGACAGCGAAAAGGTGGATCTTGCGTACCTGGCTGATCGCATCGCCGCTGCAACCGAGCTGATCGCAGCCGTGCTGCACCGTGATGAGGAAGGCAAGCTGTATGCAACCTACGAGTTCAGCAAAAAGGTGCGTCCGTTCCTGCGCAAGCCCTGCGAGGATCTTGTGAACGCGATGTGCGAGACGATCAACGAGGAAGGCTAAATCCGTCTGTTGTTCTAAAAAGACAAAACCGGGAGTATGCTGTTCTATGACTTTTCCAAGGGGGAAGACGTATGAACAAACAGCATATTCTCGGTTTTTTTGACGATTTGGTGCGGACACCGGTGTTCCTGTTCCTGTGTGCGATGTTCCTGTGCGGTGCAGCGGCGGGCGGTCTGACTGGTCTGCGGGCCGGCGAAGGGGACAGCGCGGCAGTGCTTTCCGGTCTGTTGGCTGAATTGCCCGCGCATGTGGTGCAGAGCACGCTGTGCGCGCTCATCTGGGTGCTGCTGCCGCTCGTGTGCGCCTTTCTGCGCCCGAGAGAGCTGCTGCTGAGTGCGGTTGCCGCAGCACGCGGCTTCGTGCTTGCCATGACCGTCGCGGTCAGCGTGGGAGAAGGAAACGCCCTCATCATAGGAGCAGCCGGCGTACCCGCCGTACTGAGCGTCTCCGCGCTGCTTGCCGCATGCTCTATGGTCTGGCAGGGCGGTGAAGCCACCGGACGGTATTCGCTTCGAACGTGCAGGATGCCGTATTTCCTGTGTATTACGCTTGCCGTGCTGAGCGCCCTCCTGAGGGCCGCGATAGCGGCACTGTGCAATGTGTAAGTTTGCACAAAAATGCACAAATGCACAATCAGGATAGCGTGAAACATAGATTGAAAGTTTTACAAAGAGTGAAGAGATTCTGCAAGGCAGGCGTTCAAAGAGGAAGGGACACCGTAGGTGTCCCTTCCTCTTTGAACTTGCCGTGGGCACGGCAGTGTTGCAATTTCGACAAATCCATGCTAATATTTAGTTAGATTAACGAACTAACGGAGGGACAGCGCGAACATGGAAGACGCAGAGCAGCTCAATTCCTTTCTGGTCGATGTGTTCGGCCGGATCAATAAAATCGAAGAACGCGCTATGGCCGGCGGACTGGGCAGCGCGGTGTCCATCACCGAAATCCACATCATCGAGAAGATCGGTGACAGGGAACCTGTGCGTATGAGCGAGGTTGCCAGGTCAATCGGCGTAACATTGGCTACGCTGACGGTTGCGTGCGACAAGCTGGTCGCCAAGGGACTGGTGCGCCGTGTGCGCAGCCAGGAGGACCGCCGCGTTGTCAATATCATGCTCACCGACAAGGGCAGGGCCGCCTACGAGTACCACAAGGACTTTCACGAGCGCATGATCGCGTCTCTGGTGGACACGCTCTCGCCCGAGCAGACCGCGCTTCTGGCGCAGAGCTTAGAGAAACTGCAGGACTTCTTCCGCCACGAGGAAGCAGCCGTGGAGGGAGAAACCAATGGATAACCTGATATTCTGTCTGAATGCCACCGTGCCGATTTTTGCGATCATCGTGCTTGGCCGCTGGCTGCGCAGCAAAAACTTTTTCACCAAGCAGACGCTGACCGACATCGACCGTCTGTCGTTCAAGGTGCTGCTGCCGATCCTGCTGTTCCGAGATATCGCGCAGGGACGCATCACCGAGCAGTTCGACCCCGTGTTTTTCTTTTTCTGCGCGGGTGCGACGACCGTGTATTTCTTTGCCGTCTGGATCGGTGCATCCATTTTCCTCAAGGATAAGAGCATGGTCGGTGCGTTCACACAGGGCGCGTTCCGCGGCTCACAGGCGATTTTAGGCGTGGCTTTTGTGCAGAATCTGTACGGCGATGCCGGACTTGTCCCGCTGATGATCGTGGCGAGCGTACCGCTGTATAACATCTTCTCGGTGCTGGTGCTCACCGTCACCGCGCCGGATGCACAGCAGGTGGATCACCGCGGGCTGGTCGGCAAAACGCTGCGCGGCATCATCACCAATCCGATCATTCTGGGCATCTTCGCGGGTCTGCCGTTCTCGCTCCTCGCGATCGACTTTCCGCCCATGCTGGACAAGGGCCTCGCGATGCTGGGCAACTGCGCCACACCGATGGCGCTCCTGAGCATCGGCGCGGGCTTTGAGGGCGCAAAGGCAATCAAAAAGCTGGGCCCGACCTGTGCAGCCGTGTTTATCAAGCTGGTGCTGCTGAGCGTTATCTTTTTGCCGATGGGCGTGGCGCTCGGCTTCCGCGAGCAGACGCTGGTGGCCATCGTCATCCTGTGCGGTGCGCCGAGCACAGCGTCCGGTTATGTTATGGCGAAAAATATGGGCGGTGATCATGTGCTGTCATCGTCGATCATTGTGCTCAGCACGGCGTTGAGTGCGGTTACGCTGACATTGACGCTGTTCATTCTGCGTTCGATGGCGCTTATTTAACGTAAGTTTTTCGCCTTCGAGGCGAGGGGAACTGCGCTGACGCCGCGCGGGCGCACAAGAGGGATGGACACCTAAGGTTTCCACCCCTCTTGTGAATCTCCCCGTTTCCTCTTAGCACGGCGGCTATCAGAGAACTGAGACTATGGGGGAACGGCCGTACTGTTCATCTTCCGTAGGGGCGGCCAATGGCCGCCCATGTATCCGCATATTCGCAGGGTCAGACAGCTTACTGCTACACATACGGTTTATTCTACGCTGGGTGCGGCACAAGGTGAATTGCCCGAAGGGCAAGAGAGAGTCCCCTGGGGGATAACAGTGCCGCACGATTCTTTAGCGCGTTATGATAGACAGGGTCTGCGAAGATAAATGGTACTAAATGCCTAATCCGTAGGTGCTGTCTATAATCTCCGACTAACGAATTGCGCGACATTGTTGTGTCGCGCCTGCTGGAAGTAGCCGGTCTGTGTAGCAGTAAGCTATCCGGGAACTGCGAATATTTTACGAAACAAACGCAAGAGTAACCCGACTGCCGTACCCCTATTTTCGCAGCGGTCGCCGGTCTCTGGTCTGCGCCAGACTATGACAGGAAACGGGTGATTCACAAGAGGGTAGAAACCTTGGTGTCTACCCTCTTGTGCGCCCGCGCGGCGTCAGCGCAGATTTCGTTCGCTTCGCAAGCGATAACTCATATAATCAGCACAGATTTTGCAAAAGACGCAAAGAAAGGAGCCTCCGGCCATGCTGACTTACCACCTTAAACCGCACGATCAACAGCCGCTCTACGAGCAGCTCTACCACGCTGTCCGCGCGGACATCATGTCCGGCGCCTTGCCCGGCGGCACGCGCCTGCCGAGCAAACGCCAGCTGGCGGCCAATCTGCGCGTCAGCCAGATCACCGTGGAAACCGCTTACGGTCAGCTTGCCGCCGAAGGCTACATCGCCTCTGCGCCAAGGCGCGGTTACTTTGTGCAGGAGCAGCTTGCCGTGCCGGTCTCCGAGCCACAGGAGCCATTTGCACCGCCTTTGCCGCCGATTTCCGCCTCTGAGGAGACCTATCCTTACGATTTTCGCACGGATTTTGTCGATAACGGCTGCTTTCCGTTCTCCACATGGGCGCGGCTGTCGCGCAGTGTGCTGAGCGAATACTCGAGTGCGCTGCTCCGTGCGACCGACCCATGCGGCGCGGCGGAACTTCGAGAGGAGATCGTGCGCTACCTGCACGACTTCCGCGGCATCAATGTCTCGCCGGACAACATCCTCATCGGCGCAGGCTCGGAGTATCTGATGCACCTTGTCATTCAGCTGCTCGGCCGCGACCGCGTGTACGCGCTCGAGAACCCCGGCTACCGCAAGCTGTATCAGATTTTCGCAGTGAACGGTGTGACCGTGCGTCCGACACCGCTGGACAAGCACGGTCTGCGTGCTGACGCGCTGGCTGCGAGTGACGCATCGGTGGTATACCTTACGCCGTCGCACCATTTCCCGCTGGGCACGGTTATGACGGCTGCCCGCCGACTGGAAATCCTTCGCTGGGCGTCGGAAGCGCCCGACCGCTACATCATCGAGGATGACTACGACAGCGAATTCCGCTATGCCTCACGCCCAATTCCGGCGTTGGGTGAGCTGGACAGGACCGGACGCGTCGTGTACGTCAACACCTTTGCGAAAAGCCTTGCCCCCGGACTGCGCATCGGCTATCTGGTGCTGCCGAATGCGCTGATGGCGCGCTATCGCGAACAGTTTTCGCGGTACTCATCTACCGTGCCGAGCTTTGACCAGTACACGCTGGCGGCCTTCATGCACACCGGCGGCTTCGAGCGGCACATCAGTCGCAGCCGCAAGGTCTATCAGGCACGCCGCGACGCGCTCATGGCCGCACTTGACCGCGAGCTGGCCGACCTGCCGCATGAGGTCTCGCGCTCGGAGGCCGGTCTGCACCTGCTGCTGCACATGCGCAACGGCATGCTCGAGCACGAACTTATTGAGCGTGCAAAGGCGGTCGGTGTGCGTGTTTACCCGCTTTCGGCGTACTATACGCCGCCGGTCAAGCCGCCGCGAGCAACGCTTGTGCTCGGCTATGCCGGTCTGACCGAACAGCAGATCGACGAGGCGGCAAAGCTGCTCAAGCAAGCGTGGACAAAATAAATACAACCCGAAATGCGATAAATTTCTGCGAAAATTTGTAGCACTTCGGGTTTTTGTTTCGTATTACCGGTGAAAGGAGGATGGAGCATGACCGCAAAAACACCCGAACAACTCGTCAGCGTCTACGGCGACATGGTATACCGATTGGCGTATGCGCAGACGCGCAGCCGTCACGACGCGGACGATATTTTTCAGGAGGTCTTTCTCCAGACCGTGCGTAAAAAGCCGGTTTTCGACAGTGTGGAGCACGAAAAGGCATGGCTGCTGCGGGTGACGCTCAACTGCCTGAAAAGCCACTGGCGCATGGCATGGCGGCGGCACGACA
This sequence comes from Butyricicoccus sp. OF10-2, assembly GCF_003481925.1. Taxonomy (NCBI): domain Bacteria; kingdom Bacillati; phylum Bacillota; class Clostridia; order Eubacteriales; family Butyricicoccaceae; genus Butyricicoccus; species Butyricicoccus sp. OF10-2. The sequence continues at coordinate 38,441 of NZ_QUMC01000001.1, forward strand.
CACCGCTCGATGATCGCATTCCGTTTCCCGAGCCGGAGGACAGCGCGCTGGATGAAGCGTTGCGGCGGCTGACGCCTAAGTACCGCGCGGCAGTGCATTTATTCTACTGCGAGGGTTACACCGCAGAGGAGATTGCGCGCATGAGCGGGGAAAAACCGTCCACGATACGCACACGGCTGACGCGCGCACGGGCACAGCTGCGCGAATTGATGAAAGGAGAACTGGACGATGGATTTTCACAAGCAGTACCGCGACATGAATGAGAATATCACGCCGAGCGACACACTGGTGCAGCAGACGATCGCCAAAATGGAGAGCGGCAGGCCGCACAGAGCGCGAAAACCGCTCAAGATCATCCTTGCGGTTGCGGCGGCACTGGCCTGCGTGAGCACCGCCGTAGCTGCCAATCAGGAGGCGGTTCTGCGGGTGCTGTACCAAATTGCGCCCGGCATGGCGGAGTACCTGCAGCCGGTCGGGCAGGTCTGCGAGGACCGGGGCGTTAAGCTGGAGGTCGTTTCGGCGGACGTGGAAGGCAGCACGGCAAAGGTTTATTTGTCGCTGACCGATACCACCGGCAGCCTGTTCGGCGATGCCGCGCCGGATATGTACGACAGCTGGCATTTGGATTATCCGCGCTTGGGCAGAACTGCACCGCTGTCCTGCGGCTGCTCGACGGTTGACTACGATCCAAGTACCCACACGGCAACATATTTTCTTCAAATTGACGATTTGGGAGGAGATGTTCCGGCAGGCGCGTTCAAGTTTTCGTTTAACAAGCTGCTGATTGGAAAAGTAGAGCAGGAAGATGTTCCGGTAACGGCGGATTTGTCCGCAGTGACGCAGAATGCACCGACCGAGAACCACGATATCAACGGTCTGAGTGCGTCGGATATCTCGCTGTACGAAACCATGCACGACTATGATTTTCTTGTTCCGCAGGGCACTTTGTGGCAGAGTGAGAATGGGGTATGCGCACTGATTGCTGCCGGATGGCGAAATGGAGAACTGCATTTGCATTATCGCACAGATGGTTCGCTGACGCTGGATAATCACGCAGATTTTTCGACCTTGCACCTTGCGGACGGCACGGAACGGATGTGCGAATACGCGGTATCCTACAAGGATTTTGACAACGATATGGATTACACAGAGTACGTTTTCCCGATGGCATACGAGGATGTTGCCGGCTGTACACTTACCGGTGATATCTACACCGCAAGCGACCTGATGGACGGCAGCTGGGCGGTATCCTTCCGGCTGACGCAGTAACGCAAAAATGAGGACATATCCGGTAGATATGTCCTCATTTTTTATCCTTTTTCTTCACCGAACGCGCGAACATGACTGATTTATCACCGAATTTCTGCCGCAGCGCGTCAACCGTCTGGTCGAGCTTATGCTGACGGTCGCGCTTCTGGATATCCTCGGCGGCGTCAAACAGCGAAAGCTGCTCGCACGACTGATTTTCCGGCAGCAGATTGGCTGCCGTGACCGACAGCAGGCGCACCGGCTTGTCCATCGGCCAGTGTCCGAGCAGCAGCTGCATGGACAGGTCGATGAGCGCACGCGTGGAATTGGTCGGCCGCTCAAGCGTTATTTGACGCGAGCGGTTGTGAAATTCCGGGTCGCGGATGCCGAGCTGCACGGTCTGGCACACCATGCCGCGCTTTCGCAAACGTCTGCCGACATTGTCGCACAGCGCCGTGATGCCCATGCGGCATTCGTCCGCGCCGAGCAGATTGTGCGCGAACGTCATGCTGTTGCCGACCGATTTGACCTCTCGTTCCGCGTAAAACGAGCGCACAGGCTCATCGTCCTCGCCTCTGGCGTAACGCAGCAGAAGATCGCCGTTTTTGCCCAGAATGCTGTGGATAAACGCCGGATCGCAGGCGGCAAGCTCGCCGATCGTGCGTACGCCCAGTTGGTTCAGCCGGTCGCTGGCGCGTTTGCCGACATACAGGAGCGTGTTCGCGGGCAAGGACCACACGCGCTGCTTGAAATTTCGCGCGAAAAGACCGTCGTGCCGTCCGGCTTTTTGTAATCGCTGCCGAGTTTGGCGAACGCGCGGTTGAACGATACGCCGACCGAGATGGTCAGTCCGACCTCCTCGCGCATGCGGCGGCGCAGCTCGTCCGCGATATGCTCACCGGAGCCGAACAGGTGCATCGAGCCGGTGACATCGAGGAAGGATTCATCAATGCCGAACGGATCGACAAGATCGGTGTACTGCAGGTACAGCTCGTTGCACTTGCGCGAAAACTTCACATATTCGCTCCGATGCGGTGCTACCAGCCGTAAATCCGGGCATTTTCGTTTCGCCTGCCAGATGGTCTCGGCGGTTTGTACGCCGAAGGCTTTGGCCTTCTCGTTCTTGGCGAGAATGATGCCGTGGCGGCTCTCCGGATCACCGCAGACGGCGGTCGGTCCGTCGGCAAGCGACGGGTCGAGCAGCGTTTCCACACTCGCGAAAAACGAGTTGCAGTCGCAGTGCAGAATGGTTCGGTCCATCGGTCATCATCTCCTCCCGAACGAATGTTTGCATTGTATAACTGCATTATATCCGAAAAAAATGTGCTTGACAAGTGGGAGAATGAGGTGCATACTGTATTTGCAAGCAAGGGTGCCGTGATGAGCGGCTGAGAGGGCGAGAGCCTAACCTTTTGAACCTGTTGGTTAGCACCATCGTAGGGAAGCTGTCGCATACACTTGAAATTTTAATGCTCCGGTTTTACCGCATGGTGAGACCGGAGCATTTTTTCTTGCGGAAAAGAGGATATTTGCATGAAAGTAAACGGTAAAGAACGTGCCGTTCCCGCAGAGGGCACAGTTCTGGCGCTGCTGAAGGAGCTGGGTCACGACCCGCAGCGTGTGGCTGTCGAGAAGAACGGCACCATCATTCCGCGTGCGCAGTTCGCGGAAGAGAAGCTGACCGATGCAGACCATCTGGAAGTCGTATGCTTCGTGGGCGGCGGCTGATACCCTTCGCACCAACCACAGTTGGTGCGAAGGGGACATACTGCGTAAAACGCGGATATGTCCCAAAGAAATTTGCGCGCTGCGAGCGGCACACACATTTTTTACTGGTATGAAAACAAAGATACAAGCTCCCGGTTTTCAAAAAAATTGCAATGCAATTTCTTCCCGATTAAATGCACGCTGCGCGTGATTACAGGAGAAAAATCATGATTTTAACCAAAGAACAACTGCATGACGCACTGGTGGAACGCCACGGCGCGGATATTCAGGCTAAGCTGGACAAGGCGTGTGTCGGCATTGCGGGTCTGGGCGGGCTTGGCTCCAACCTTGCGATTTTTCTGGCGCGGCTGGGTGTCGGTCATCTCATCCTCGTGGATTTCGATGTGGTGGACATCACCAACCTCAACCGACAGCATTACACGATGAAAGACCTTGGCATCCCGAAAACGCTCGCACTTGTCGAGCAGCTTGAGGCCATCAATCCCTATCTCACCTACGAGACTTACACCGAGCGGGTCGTTCCGTCCAACGTGGAGCGGCTGTTCTCCGGCTGTGATGTGGTCGTAGAGGCGTTCGACAAGCCGGACCAGAAGGCCATGCTGCTCGAGAATCTGCTTACCAGACTGCCGGAAAAGCCGGTCGTATCGGGCAGCGGCATGGCAGGCTACGGCTCAGCGAACCTGATCAAGACCGAAAAACGATTCGGCCATGTGTATCTCTGCGGCGACGGTACAAGCGATGTAGCCGACGGTCTCGGCCTGATGGCGCCGCGCGTAGCGGTCTGCTCGGCACATGAAGGCACGATGGTGCTGCGCCTGCTCATTGGCGAAACGGAGCCGTAAATAGAAAATGGAGAACAGAAGCCGCAGCTTTCATTCTCCGCTCTCCATTATTCTTTCGGCTGATCGGAACCGCAGTGTGCACACTTGACAGCCTTGATCGGAATCTCGCTGCAGCAGAACGGGCAGACCTTGGTGGTCGGCTCTGCGGGTGCTTCCGGCTTTTTGCCGAGCGCAGTCAGCTTATTGACCGCTTTGAGCAGACAGAACAGCACGAACGCCATGATCAAAAAGTTGATGATCGAGGTGATGAATGCACCGTAGCGCAGTTCCACACCGCCGAGGTTCAGCACGAAACCGCTTAAATCGGTGCCGCCGAACAGGCCGAGAATCGGGTTAATGAGGTTATCGGTCAGTGAAGTCACGATGCTGGTGAACGCACCGCCGATGATAACACCGATTGCCATGTCCATCACGTTGCCGCGCAGCGCGAAGACTTTGAATTCTTCGATAAACTTTTTCACTTTTACGTTCCCCTTTCTTATTTATACTATCAGTTTATACGTTTCCCTTAAATGGGTCAAGAAAAAAGGAGTTTTTCACATGAAAGATACACTTGTAATCGGCGGACACGAGTTCCAGTCCCGCTTTATCCTTGGTTCCGGAAAGTATTCGCTCGACCTGATCAACGCTGCCGTGCAGAACGCAGGCGCACAGATCATCACGCTGGCGCTGCGCCGCGCAAATGAGGGCGGCACGGCTAACATCCTCGACTATATTCCGGAGGGCGTAACGCTGCTGCCGAACACCTCGGGTGCCCGCAATGCCGACGAGGCGGTTCGCATTGCGCGTCTGTCGCGTGCGTGCGGCTGCGGCGATTTCGTCAAGATCGAAATCATGCGCGACAGCAAGTACCTGCTGCCGGACAATCAGGAGACCATTCGCGCGACCGAGATTCTCGCAAACGAAGGCTTTGTTGTCATGCCGTATATGTATCCCGATCTGAACGTTGCGCGTGATCTGGTCAACGCGGGCGCGGCCTCCATCATGCCGCTGGCGGCTCCCATCGGCACGAACAAGGGTCTCGCTACCCGCGAGTTCATCAAGATTTTGATTGATGAAATTGATCTGCCGATCATCGTGGACGCAGGCATCGGCCGTCCGTCGCAGGCTTGCGAGGCGATGGAGATGGGCGCGGCAGCTATCATGGCCAACACCGCGATTGCCACCGCAGGCGATATTCCGGCGATGGCTGAGGCGTTCAAGCAGGCGATTGAGGCAGGCCGCACGGCGTACCTTGCCGGTCTGGGCCGCGTCCGTGAGACGGCGTCGGCATCCTCTCCGCTGACCGGTTTCCTGCAGGATTAAGACGGAAAGAGGGATATTTGTCATGGAAAACGAAAAAAACGAAATGATTTCCGCGAAATACATCACTGCTGATACCGATCACATGGAGTATCAGCCGGGCATGGACAACATCGGCTCCGAGGTGCAGGACGAGGTCATTTCCCGCATGAACGCCTATGACGCGGATGCCTATACGGCGGCTGACGTACTGCGTGCGCTTCGCAAGGACGTTCTCTCGCCGGAGGACTTCGGCGCACTGCTGTCTCCCGCGGCGCTGCCGTTCCTTGAACAGATGGCACAGCGCGCACAGGCCGAAACGCGCAAGCATTTCGGCAACTCGGTGCAGATGTTCACGCCGCTGTACATTGCCAATTACTGCGAAAATTACTGCATTTACTGCGGTTTCAACTGTCACAACAAGATTCGCCGTGCCAAGCTGGATATGGACGAGGTCGAGCAGGAGCTGAAGGCCATCGCGGAGACCGGTCTGCAGGAAATCCTCATTCTGACCGGTGAGAGCCGTGCCATGTCGCCGGTATCCTACATCGGTGAAGCCGTTAAGCTGGCGCGCAAGTATTTCCGTGTCATCGGCATCGAGATTTATCCGCTCAACGTGGATGAGTACGCTTATCTGCATGAGTGCGGTGTGGACTACGTTACCGTATTTCAGGAGACCTATGACGACCAGAAGTACAAAACCCTGCACCTCGGCGGTCACAAGCGCATTTTCCCGTACCGCCTGAATGCGCAGGAGCGTGCACTGATGGGCGGCATGCGCGGTGTCGGCTTTGCGGCGCTGCTCGGTCTGTCCGACTTCCGCAAGGATGCGTTTGCGACTGGTCTGCACGCATATCTGCTGCAGCGCAAGTATCCGCACGCAGAGATCGCGTTCTCGTGTCCGCGCCTGCGCCCGATCATCAATAACGATAAGATCAATCCGAGGACGTACACGAGCCGCAGCTGCTGCAGGTCGTTTGTGCATACCGCATCTTCATGCCGTTCGCGTCCATCACTATCTCGACCCGCGAGCGGGCAGGCTTCCGCGATAATATCATCGGCATCGCCGCCACCAAGATTTCCGCAGGCGTAGACGTCGGTATCGGCGGTCACTCCGGCGAGGATAAGGGCGATGAGCAGTTCGAGATTTCGGACGGCCGTTCGGTCGATGAGGTATATAACGCAATCGTAGAGCATAATCTGCAGCCTGTAATGGCAGATTATCTGTACGTTTAACGACTTCTAAGGGGGACTCTGTCCCCTTAGATACCGAAAAAGTTCCATAGAAACTTTTTCGGATAACCCCCTCACCTTTGCACGGCAAAGGTGGTTCGGGACACGCGTCCCAAAGTATAGGGAACAAAGTCCGGCAAAGCTGGACTTTGTTGAAGTATTGTAACGGCGCATTGCGATGCGCCGAGGGGGACGGAGTCCCCCTTAGAACAAGGTTTGTCAGCCGCCGAAGTGCGGCAATCTGCTGAGGACAGAGCGCACCGCATGCCACTGCAGATTTATATGAAAACCGCACTCCGGAAGCAATATAAAAGGCAATCCCGCACAATTAAAGCTGCGGCGCTTTACGGAAATTTTGCGTCCTGATGTTGTTGTGATTTTTTGCAATACACTCGTATTGCTGCAAAACCACGCCTAATCAGTACGCAAAATTTACTCGTAAATCGCTCTTGCTTAATTATGCGGCATTGCCTAATTCAGAAGGAGTATCAGTAAGCCATGAGAAATTATGCAACGCAGATGGATGCCGCAAAGCGCGGTATCGTCACGCCGGAGATCGAAACGGTCGCCAAAAAGGAAAACCGTCCGGTCGAGTTCATCATGGAACGAGTCGCAAAGGGTACGATTGCGATTCCGGCGAACATCAATCACAAAAGCCTGTCCGCAGAAGCGGTCGGCGACGGCACCCGCGTAAAGATCAATGTCAATCTCGGCATTTCGGGTGACTGCAAGGACTACGAGATGGAGTTGCGCAAGGTGCGCATGGCCGTTGACATGGGCGCGGAGTCCATCATGGATCTATCCAACTACGGCAAGACCAACACCTTCCGCAAGCAGCTGATCGACATGTCGCCGGCGATGATCGGCACCGTGCCGATGTACGACGCGATCGGGTATCTGGAAAAGGATCTGCTCGAGATCACCGCACAGGATTTCCTCAAGGTTGTTGAGGCGCACGCCAAGGAGGGTGTGGACTTCATGACCATTCATGCGGGTATCAATCGCCGTGCGGTCGAAGCCTTTATGCGTGAGGGCCGCAAAATGAATATCGTCTCCCGCGGCGGCTCGCTGCTGTTCGCGTGGATGAAGATGACCGGCAATGAGAATCCGTTCTTCGAGTATTACGACGAGGTGCTGGACATTCTGCGCCGCTACGACGTTACCATTTCGCTGGGCGACGCACTGCGCCCGGGCTGCATTGATGATGCGTCCGATGCAGGGCAGATCAGTGAGCTGATCGAGCTGGGCAACCTTGCACAGCGTGCGTGGGCGAAGGATGTACAGGTTATGATCGAGGGCCCCGGCCATATGGCGATGAACGAGATTGCGGCCAATATGCAGATGGAAAAGCGCCTTTGCCATGGAGCGCCTTTCTATGTCCTCGGGCCGCTCGTTACCGACATTGCACCGGGTTACGACCATATCACCTCGGCCATCGGCGGCGCTATCGCCGCACAGGCCGGCGCGAACTTTCTGTGCTACGTTACACCGGCGGAGCACCTGCGCCTGCCGGATGAAAATGACGTGCGCGAGGGCATCGTCGCCAGCAAGATCGCGGCCCATGCCGCCGATATCGCACTCGGTTTGCCCGGTGCGCGTGACCGCGATAACGCAATGGCGGACGCGCGTCATAAGCTGGACTGGCCCGCGCAGTTCGCGCTGGCACTCGACCCGGAAAAGGCAGAGCGGTTCTATAATCAGGTTCCGCCGACCGAGCGTCATACCTGCTCGATGTGCGGTAAAATGTGCGCCGTGCGCACCACAAATATGATCCTTGAGGGTAAAGAAGTCAAACTCTGCTCGGAAAAGGGCGCATGCTGATGCTTCGGAATACAAAAGAGCGGTCGGGAGACCGCTCTTTTTTTGCTGTTTGTTTGAATTGGGCGTGTGCAGAATGGAGAATTGAAAATGGAGAATGGAAAATGAATGCGATGGCGGAGTGCTGCGTGGGCGGCCAATGGCCGCCCCTACGGTTAAACGTTTGCAAATCGTTAGAAACGGTGCGCTGAGGTCATACCCCGGGGCACCTTCTCTGGCCCTTCGGGCAATTCATCTTCTGTCGCGCCTGCGGAGAGTAAACCGTATGTGTAGCAGTACGCTGTCTGTGAACTGCGAATATTTTACGAAATAAACGCAACGGTAACCCGACTGCCGTACCCCTTTTCGGAGCGGTCGCCGCTCTCTGGTCTGCGCCAGACTAAGAAATAAAAGGAAACTGGAGTTCCAAGAGGATAGCACTCATTTAACCCGCGCACTGCGCGGGAATAAGGTATAGCAGCCTACGGGCAAACCTTGGTGTCTATCCTTTTGGACCACTCAGCCGTCTGGACGGCACCTGCGCAACACTCGTCAATGCACGACAAAATTCCACAAACAAAACCGGCACATAAGGAGAGAAACCTCTGTATGTGCCGGTTTTCGCTTGCAGCTAAGAAAAATACTGGTGTCTCAGCTCCAGATTGTACGCAAGCAGCGTCCGCAGCCGCTTTTTGCCGCGGGAACAGTGCCGCGATACCGCCGATGGACTGATCCTAAGCCGTTCAGCGCACTGTTTGCAGGATAATCCCTCCACCTCGATCATCCACAGCACCTCGTACTGCCGCGGTGTCAGCTGCTCGCGCATGGCCCGGAAGAAGGCCGTGCGGAATGCCTGCCGGAAGCCGCGGTCGTCCTCCGCGAGCAGACCGAGATACTGCCGGTAGGCCAGCCGTGTCGCTGTGTGCTCAGACAGCGCGACAGTCCGCATGCGCGTCACCTTCTTCGCTGTGGTCGTGGTAGTGCTCCATCAGGAATACGGTCTGGCGGCTTTCGTTGATCAGCGTCTGCAGGAATTTCGCGCGCTGCTTGAGCCGGTAGCGCACCTCCGGCTGACGAGCACGCTTCTGCGCCGCCTGAAGCTGCTTGATACGCAGCTCCAGCAGAGCAACATTTACACGGTATTCCTGCGCCATCTCACATAATTTCATGGCGGCCCCTCCTTACGATATACGAACAAATGTTCGATTCCTTATGTCCCTTATAATACAACATAAAGTATGAGTTGTCAATGAAAAACTATATTTTGTGTTATATTCCTCGAATCTGCATCATACACTGTGGTAGAGAGGGAAGGAGGGGATACCATGCACAGACTGCTGCTGACCGGTGTCGGACTGGTGCTGGTGCTGTATTTGCTGCCGGTATTTTACCCATCGGAAACGGACAAGACAGAGCCGCAGACACCCTCAGAAAGCGTCACAGCGGCAGCAACAGACGGCTTAACCATCACGGTTCTGGTGAACGGCAAGGCGCAGGAAATGCCGCTGGAGACCTATGTGGAAGGCGTGACGGCGGCAGAGATTGCGGACGATTTTCCGGTTGAAGCCATCCGCGCACAGGCGGTCGCAGCGCGAACGTACGCGGTGTATAAGCAGTCGAGAGGACGGCCGGCAGAGCATCCGGATGCGGATGTCTGCGACGATTACAGCCATTGTGCGGCATATCAGCCGGACGCGGTCAAGACGTTCAGCACCGGCTATTCGCGGATACGCAAGGCCGTCAAGGACACGGCAGGGCAGATCCTGACCTGCGACGGTGCACCGATTGCGGCTGTGTTCCACTGCGTCAGCGGTCCGAAGACCGAGTCTGCCGCCGATGTCTGGGGCGAGGATATTCCGTATCTGCAAAGCGTGGTCAGTCCGGGCGGCACGCAGTACGCCGGATACGAGAGCGAGGTGACGCTAACGGCGGATGCGTTCCGCGAAAAGGTCGCGCAGACTCTGCCAAAAGCGGATGTGAGCGGTACGCCCGACCGCTGGTTTGCGTCCTCGGTGCGCTCGGCGGCTGGCGGTGTGAAAACCGTGAAGCTCGGCGGCGTGACCGTCGAGGGAACCGCAGTGCGGGCGCTGTTTGGCCTGCAGTCCACGAATTTCACCATCACAACCACCGAGGACAGTATTACGTTTCACACCATTGGATACGGACACGGTGTTGGTCTGTCGCAGTACGGTGCGAAATATATGGCGGAGCAGGGATATGATTATACCGAGATACTTGCGCATTACTACCCGAATACAGAGTTGAGATTGGAGAGTGGAGAGTGAAGAGAATGGAAAATGGGAAGATTGCGAACTATGTTCGCATATAAAATGGAGCGCGTAGCGCGACAAAAAAAGTCAGGACATGTGCCTGACTTTTTTAACAGACAGAGAAATCCCCCGAAAACCGGGAAGTTTTCGGGGGATTTCTCTGCAATAGACCTTACAGGCTTGCCTGGCAAGGGCGTTTCTCGATAGAAAGGACGGTTACGTCCTTTCTATCGAAGGCGAAGCTTAGAAGGCGAAGTTGGTCTTAACTCTCCAGATATTCTGTGCATACTCAGCAATCGAGCGGTCCGCTGCGAAGCGGCCGGAGTTTGCAATGTTGATCAGCGCCATGCGGTTCCACTGATCCTGATCGCGGTAAACCTCGCTTACGCGCTCCTGAGCGGCTGCGTAGGATGCGAAGTCCTTGAGGCTCATATAGCGGTCAGCAGGGCCGCCGTTGCCGCCGTGCAGCAGCAGGTTGGCAATATCGGTGTAGTCCACGCCGTCACCGAAGCCATGGATCATCTGATCGAGTACGCGGCGGATGACCGGATCGTTCTGGTAGATGACCATCGGCTCATAGCTGCCGGAAGCGGCCAGTGCCTCAGCCTCGGGCGTTTCCATACCGAAGATGAAGATGTTCTCCTTGCCGACTGCCTCGCAGATCTCAACGTTTGCGCCGTCCATCGTGCCGATGGTCAGAGCACCGTTCATCATGAACTTCATGTTGCCGGTACCGGATGCTTCCTTGCCGGCGATGGAGATCTGCTCGGAAACCTCGGCGGCCGGCATGATAATCTCAGCCAGAGATACCTTGTAGTCCTCGAGGAATACGACCTTCAGCTTGTCGCGTACTGCCGGATCGTTGTCGATCATCTTGGAGATGGAGTTGATCAGCTGGATGGTCTTTTTCGCAACTGCGTAGCCCGGTGCGGCCTTGGAGCCGAAGATGAAGGTGCGCGGAACGAAATCCATATCCGGATTGTCCTTCAGCTTGTGGTACAGGCTGATAATGTGCAGAATGTTCAGCATCTGGCGCTTGTACTCGTGCAGACGTTTAACCTGTACGTCGAAGATGGAGTCCATGTTGACTTCGATGCCGTTGTGCTCCTTGATATAGTCCGCCAGACGCTGCTTGTTGTGGCGCTTGATCTCGCCCAGCTTGTCGAGCAGCTCCTTGTCATCCGCATAGTTGTTCAGAACCTGCAGCTCGGACGGATGGGTGCGGTAGCCGGTGCCGATCTTGCTCTCGATCAGCTCAGCCAGCTCCGGGTTGGCCTCACACAGCCAGCGGCGGTGTGCAATGCCGTTGGTGACGTTGCAGAACTTGGAGGAGTAGATCTTGTAGAAATCAGTGAATACGCGCTCCTTGAGGATCTCGGAATGCAGCGCGGATACGCCGTTGATGGAGAACGAGCCTGCGATAGCCAGATGCGCCATGCGGACGGTATCGTCGGCAACGATAGCCAGCTTGGAGATCTTCTGGAAGTCGTTCGGGAAGTAGTTCCACAGCTCCTTGCAGAAGCGCTCGTTGATTTCGTAGATGATCTGCATAACACGCGGCATCAGCTCCTGAACGAGCGATACCGGCCAGCACTCGAGGGCCTCAGGCATAACGGTGTGGTTGGTGTAAGCAACAGACTGGCTGGTGATGTTCCAGGCCTGCTCCCAGCTCATGTCGTTTTCGTCCATCAGGATGCGCATCAGCTCCGGAATAACCAGGGTCGGATGGGTATCGTTGATGTGCAGGACGTGCTTGTGCGCGAAGTTTTCGAGCGTGCCGTACTTGGCCTTGTGCTTTGCACAGATGTCCTGCAGGGTTGCGGAAACCAGGAAGTACTGCTGCTTGAGACGCAGGGACTGACCCTCGCGGTGGTTATCCTCCGGATAGAGGACCATGGAGATGGTCTCTGCCAGTGCGTGCTTTTCCAGTGCTTTCAGATACTCACCGGAGGAGAACAGCTTCATGTCCAGTGCGATCGGGCTCTGTGCCTTCCACAGGCGCAGACGCGCGATGTTGTTGGTGCCGTAGCCGGAAATCGGCATATCATACGGAACTGCCAGAACCGGCGTGTAATCGTGGTAGTTGACGATCAGCTTGCCGTTATCATCGAAGTAGGTGTCAACCGTGCCGCCGATCTTGACCTCGCGGGTCTCATCCATTGCCGGAATCTGCCAAACCTCGCCGGTAGACAGCCAGGAATCCGGCAGCTCGACCTGCTGGCCTTCTACGATCTTCTGCTTGAAAATGCCGTGCTCGTAGCGGATGGAGTAGCCGGTGCCGCGTACGCCGTCGGTCGCCATGCCGTCCATGTAGCAGGCAGCCAGACGGCCGAGGCCGCCGTTGCCCAGACCGGGATCCGCTTCCTCCTCGAAGATGTCCGCCATCTCGAAGCCCATGTCCTTCAGGGCTGCGGTCAGAGCGTCCAGCATACCGAGGTTGTAGGCGTTGTTGCGCAGGCTGCGGCCGACAAGAAATTCCATGCACAGATAATGCACCTGACGCTCTCCGTCGCGCTCTACCTCATTCTGGGTTTCGATCATGTGCTCTGTCAGTGCATCGCGCACTACGAGGGCACAAGCCTCGTATACCTGATCCTTGGTAGCGTCCTCTACCTCGCAGGCGAAATGTCTTTGCAGTTTACCTGCAATGGCTTCTTTCAAAGCGGTCTTTGTGTACTGGGTCTTTGGCATGGTCTTTCTTATCTCCTCACATAGTTGTTTGGAGGCACTGCCGAGCGATACGTCTGCGGTGCTTTGCGGAAATTTTGCGCTTTGGCGTCGTTGCGATCCCTTGCAATACACAAAGTATTGCTGCGGAACCGCGCCTAGCCAAATCACAAACTTTACTCGCAAATCACTCTTGCCGTATCACTCGTCAGCACCTCTAAGGGTGCCGTAGATTTCAATGGGATGAAAATTACGGAATCACCAGTTACCGTCACCGTATTCCCTCAAATCGGGTGACGGGTCGGGCTGACAGGTCGGTTACTGACCCATCGCGGTCTTGTAAACCTCGATATATTTATCGGCAGAGCTGCCCCAGCTGAAGTCGCTCTGCATACCCTGCATAATCAGCTTGCTCCACGCAGGCTTGTTAAAGCGGAATACGCCGCAGGCCTCGCGGATAACGTGCAGCATGTCGTGCGCGTTGTAGCTTGCAAAGGTGAAGCCGTTGCCCGTGCCGGCATAATCGACAAAGGCGTGAACGGTGTCCTTGAGGCCGCCGGTCTCGCGGACGATCGGAATAGTGCCGTAGCGCAGTGCGATCATCTGTGCCAGGCCGCACGGCTCAAACTTGGACGGCATCAGGAACATATCGGCGCCTGCGTAAATGCGGTTTGCCAGATCGCCGGAGAACATGATGGACGCGGAAACCTTATCCGGCCAGCGACGCTTTGCCTCAATGAACATCTGCTCATAGCGGTAGTCACCGGTGCCGAGCACGATCAGGCGAACATCATCTGCCAGAATATCCGGCAGGACTGCTTCGATGAGGTCGAGTCCCTTCTGGTCAACAAAGCGAGTGACAATGCCGATAACCGGCGTGTTTGCATCGCCCTCGAGGCCGCAGAGCTTGAGCAGTTCGGTCTTATTGACCTGCTTATCCTGCGGATTGTTCGGGCCGTATTTCTTGAAGATCTTGCTGTCGGTCTCCGGATTGAAGGCATCCATGTTGATGCCGTTCAGGATGCCGTGCAGCTTGTAGCTGTTCATGCGCAGCACGGAATCCAGACGGTAGCCGTAGTATTCGGTCTGAATTTCGTTTGCGTAGGTCGGCGAAACCGTGGTGATAGCCGTGGAAGCCACGATAGCAGCCTTCATCAGGTTGACGTCACCGTCCATCGCCATAAAGCCGGAGCGGAAGTGTGCGTCGTCAATGCCGAGCACATACTCCAGAATCTCACGGCCGTAGCGGCCTGATACTGGATGTTGTGGATGGTGAACACGGTCTTGATATTCTCGTAGAACGGACGGGAAGCGAACATCAGGTTGTAATAAACCGGAACGAGGGCAGTCTGCCAGTCGTTGCAGTTGATCACATCCGGCTTCCAGTCCAGATCGGGCAGTACCTCGAGTACCGCCTTGGAGTAGTACGCGAAGCGCTCTGCGTCGTCGTACTCGCCGTAGATCTGGCCGCGTGCGAAGTAATACTCATTATCGATGAAATAATAGGTAACGCCGTCTGCCTCATAGCGGAAGATACCGCAGTACTGGTTGCGCCAGCCCAGACGGACGTAAGCGTTTTTGATGTAATAGAACTTTTCGCGCATACTCTGGTCGATCGCAGAATACAGCGGGCAGAATACACGCACGTCATGTCCCTTGGCAGCGAGTGCCTGCGGGAGCGAACCTGCTACATCGCCCAATCCGCCGGTTTTGATGAACGGAGCGCATTCGCTGGTAACATACATGATTTTCATAAAGCCGAGCCTCCCCAACAGAGAGTGCGGAAACAGCGCTGACCGTTTCCGCACCCGTTGTAATTTTATTATACTCGTTTCTGTCTGAATGTAATATAGCAATATTTCACGAACATTTGCGCTGCGGAAAATGCGTTTTTGCTGTGATAGCAACTTCTAAACAGAAGTTTATGCGGATTTAACAGAAAAGGATCAAACGGTTGCGTTTTTTGCGATGGTGATCGGATAATTTTCGTGTCCCATCATCGTGCGGCCATCACGGATAATAACATTGCGGTCGGTGATGACATGACGGAGCGAAGCCTCGGTCAGAATGCGCCCGCCTTCCATGATGATGCAGTTATTGACCTCGGCGCCCTTTTCAATCACAACGTCGCGGAACAGGACGGAGTTTTTTACCTTGCCCTCGATGCGGCAGCCGTCGGCGATGAGGCAGTCCTCTACATCGCTTCATCGCCGTAATAGGTCGGAGCCTCGTCCTTGATGCGGGTCAGGATCGGACGGGTGCGCTTGAATACCTCGTTGCGGACATCCTTGTCGAGCATGTCCATGTTGGAGCGGTAGTAGTCGAAGGTGTCCTCGATCTTGACGGCGTACTCGTTGAACAGGTAGCGGCTACCGTGCCGTCCATCAGGGCACGGGTGAGGAACTCGCGCTCGAAGTGGATGCAGTTATGGGTTACGCAGTCGGACAGCATGTGGATAAGGTACTGGCGGCTCATGACGTAAATGCCGAGTGCCGCATGCTTGCACTTGCCCTCGTTGCAGTCTCCAACGCGGATGTCAACGGCTTCCTTCTTGCGGTTCAGCTCCACATAGGTGGTGAACGGGGAATTCTTCTGCTTCTTGGTGCATACCATGGTCAGGTCTGCGCCGGACTTGATATGGCGGTCGATCACGTCGTCGAGCGGTACATTGGCAACAATGTCGCCGTCCGCTACAACTACATAGTCTGCACGGTTCTTCTGCAGGAAGTCAACCGCACCGGCCAGTGCGTCAATCTTGCCGCGGTACTCGCCGGTTACCAGCGGAGATGCCTTCTTGGAGTAGGAGTACGGCGGCAGCATGGTTACGCCGCTGTTCTTGCGGGAAAGATCCCAGTCCTTGGCATTGCCGATGTGGTCGATCAGGGACTGGTACTTGTCCTTCATCAGTACGCCCACGCGGTAAATGCCGCTGTTTACCATATTGGAAAGCATAAAGTCGATAATGCGATACCGGCCGCCCCACTGTACCGCACCGACCGTGCGGTGCTCGGTGATCTCGCGAAGATCGTTGTCGGTATCAAATGCAATGATCATGCCTAAAACGCTGTTCATGTTTGTGCCGCCCCCTTACTTTACGTCCGGCAGATCCTCGTCTGCCATTTCCTTAGCGGCCAGCTTTGCGCCGCTGCCGATGCGAACGCCTTCGGCTACTACCGCAACGCCCCAGTTGTCTACGTCGCTGTCGGACGGCTGCCGCCGACTTCCGCGCCCTTGGCGATAACGGCCTTTTCGGCTACGATGGAGTAGCGCACGGTCGCGCCTTCCTCAACCACGGCACCCGGCATCAGGATGGAATATTCCACCTTGGCACCCTTGCCGATCTTAACATCCGAGAACAGGACGGACTCGGAAACGTCGCCGTAGATCTCACAGCCCTCGGAGAGCAGGGTATGGGTAACCTTAGCCTGCTTGGAGGTGAAATGCGGAGGCGAACCGGTGGTGCGGCCGTAGATTTTCCAGCTGTCATCGGAAAGCTGCAGGCCGGAGTTCGGAGAGAGCAGGTCCATGTTTGCTTCCCACAGACTCTCGATGGTGCCTACGTCCTTCCAGTAGCCCTTGAAGCGGTAGGAAACCAGCTTTTCACCGTTATTCAGCATCGCCGGAATAATATCCTTGCCGAAGTCGTTGGAGGACTGCTCGTTGGCCTCGTCATTGATGAGGTATTCCTTCAGCTTTTTCCAGGTGAAAATGTAGATGCCCATGGAAGCCAGCGTGGACTTCGGCTCCTTCGGCTTCTCCTCAAATTCGTAGATGGTGCCGTCCGGCTTGCAGTTCATGATGCCGAAACGGGAAGCCTCGGAAAGCGGAACGTCCAGCACCGCGATGGTCGCGTCAGCGCCGGTCTCCTTGTGCTGCTGGAGCATCTTGTTGTAGTCCATCTTGTAGATGTGGTCGCCCGAGAGAATGAGGACGTACTCGGGATCGTAATCCTCCAGGAACTGAATGTTCTGGTAGATGGCGTTTGCGGTGCCCTTGTACCACTCGGTCTTTTTGCTCTCGTACGGCGGCAGAACATAGACGCCGCCGCGCAGGCGGTCGAGGTCCCACGTCTGGCCGGAACCGATGTAAGCGTTGAGCACATGCGGCTCGTACTGGGTCAGCACGCCGACAGTATCAATGCCGGAGTTGACGCAATTGGAAAGCGGGAAGTCGATAATACGGTACTTACCGCCGAACGGTACGGCAGGCTTAGCGACCTTTTTGGTCAGCACATACAAACGGCTGCCGCGGCCGCCTGCGAGCAGCATGGCTACGCATTCTTTTTTCCGATACATGTAAATTCTCCTTTTTCACAGTTTGCATCGCTGCGATCTATACGCCGTCTGGCGTATCCCCTCTGTGTATCTCTTTTGCAGCAAACTTGCGCTTGCTTATTTAGAACCGCCGGTTGCGGTTACTGCCTTGTCTGTCGGTACGGAAACCGCTTTTTCGGTGGTTTTCGCAACTGCCTTGGTTCCGGTGCGTGCCACCGCCTTTTCGGTGGTTTTCGCAACTGCCTTGGTTCTGGTGCGTGCCACCGCCTTTTCGGTGGTCTTTGCAACGGATTTGGAGCCGGTCTTGGCTACGGCCTTCTCGGTTGTGCGGGCAACGGCCTTGGTTCCGGATTTCGCAACTGCTTTGGTCGAGCGGGTGCGCTTTACCGGTTTCTTGGCAGCCGCGGCTTTTGCGGCCTCGATCTCTGCCTTGGTGCGGCGCTTGGCTCTTGCCTTGCCCTTGAAGAACAGCACGCCGAAGCGCGGAATCTTCAGAACAATGGACTGTTCCTGACCGTGCATGGGCTTGTTTTCGGTCTTGAGCTTGCCGTTTGCCATGCCGCTGCCGCCGAACTCGGTCTTGTCCGAGGTGAATATCTCTTCATAAGTGCCGGTGATCGGAACGCCGACGCGGTATTCCTGCTGCTCCTCCGGAGAGAAGTTGACAACGACCACGATATCCGAGCCGTCCTTCGCCACACGGCGGAAGGCGATGATGTTGTTGCGGTTGTCCTCATGGCTGATCCACTCAAAGCCGCGCCAGTCGGTATCCTGCTCCCACAGCTGCGGAGTAGCAAGGTAGAAGTGATTGAGCGCCTTGACGTACGCCTGCATCTGGCGGTGCGCCGGATAATCCAGCAGCATCCAGTCCAGTCCGCGCTGGTACGCCCATTCGGAGAATTGTGCAAACTCGCCGCCCATGAACAGCATCTTCTTGCCCGGGTGTGCGGCCATGTAGCCGTACAGCGCGCGCAGACCGCCGAACTGATTTTCATACGGAGGCGGCATCTTGCTGATGAGCGAGCACTTGCCGTGCACGACCTCATCGTGCGAGAGCGGCAGGATGTAGTTTTCGGAAAAGGCGTACATGAACGAGAAGGTGATCTTGTCGTGCATGTCCTTGCGGAAGAACGGGTCCGCCGAGCAGTAGCACAGCATGTCGTTCATCCAGCCCATGTTCCACTTGAAGTTGAAGCCCAGACCGCCGTCGTAACCCGGCTTGGTCACCATCGGCCATGCGGTGGACTCCTCGGCGATCATCATAACGTCCGGATGATCGGTCAGGATGTACTCGTTGAGCAGCCGCAGGAAGTCAACGGCCTCGAGGTTCTCACGGCCGCCGTGGACGTTCGGCCGCCATTCGCCCTGCCGGTTGTAGTCCAGATACAGCATGGAAGCGACCGCGTCCACACGCAGGCCGTCCATGTGGAATTTCTCGATCCAGAACATCGCGGAGGAGAACAGCAGGTTTCTCGTGGAGACCTTGCCGTAGTCGAATACGCGCGTGCCCCATTCCTTGTGCTCCATCTTGAGCGGATCGGCGTATTCGTACAGGTGCGAGCCGTCAAACTCGACCAGTCCGCAGCCGTCCTTCGGGAAGTGCGCCGGAACCCAGTCCATGATAATGCCCAGACCGGCCTGATGCGCCTTGTCGATCAGGTACATCAGATCCTTCGGCGTGCCGTAGCGGCTGGTGGCGGCAAAGTAGCCGATTACCTGATAGCCCCACGAGCCGTCGAACGGATACTCGGTCAGCGGCATAAACTCGATGTGGGTGTAGCCCATTTCCTTGACATACGGCACAAGCTCGTCCGCCAGCTGGCGGTAGGAGTAGAAGTTGCCGTCCTCGTGCATCTTCCACGAGCCGAGGTGGCATTCGTAGATGTTGACCGGATTGGAATACGGCAGGTGCTTTTTACGCCAGTCCAGCCACGAGGCGTCGCCCCATTCGTAGCCGTCGAGGTCATACGCCTTGGTGGCGTTGCCCGGACGGGTCTCAAAATGGAAGCCATACGGGTCGGACTTGTCAAACACATCGCCGGACTTGGCCCATACACTATACTTGTATGCGGCATATTCCGGAATATTCGGAATAAATTTCTCCCAGATACCCTGTTCATCGCGCGTCATATAATCGGCGTCGCGATTCCAGTCGTTGAACTCACCCATGACGGAAACTTTTTCGGCCTCCGGTGCATAAACACGGAACAGATAACCCTGTTCACCATCCTGCACGAAAGGGTGGGCTCCCATGTAATCGAACGCGCGACAATCCCGGCCGGAATAGAAAAGCTCGCTTCGCTTTTCCGCGGCGGGTGCTGCGGATTTTTTCTTCATACAGCATCTCTCCCTTTACAGCCGCCAAATGAAGGAAAATACGAATATTTTCCAACAGTTTGTGTACTTCGACAGAATTTTGGCGGAATACCCTCACTTTAGTTAGATATAGTATACATCACATAAATAGAAAAGTCCAGCAATTTAGCACAATTACTGGACTTTCTTTACAGAAATTTTGTTTGCTTTCCACATCATTTGAGTGGAAATGACAAAATAACGTACAATTCGATATAAATTTGTTCAGAAAATGTGACGGCGGATGAGATCGAGCGCCGTAGAAGCGGCCTGCATGCGCACACGGTCGCGGCCGAGCGAGGACTGCATTTTGCGGGTAAAGAACTTGCCGTCGTACCAAACGCTGATATAGACCAGACCGGTCGGCTTGTCCTCGGTGCCGCCGCCCGGGCCGGCAATGCCGGTGATGCCGACGCCGATGTCCGAGCCAAGCGCATTTGCAACGCCGACAGCCATCTGCTCTGCGGTTTCGGGAGATACCGCGCCGACCGTGTCGAGGGTCTCCTTCTTCACGCCGAGCACCTTCTCCTTGACGCTGTTGCTGTACGAGCACACACCGCCGAGGTAGTAATCGGATGCGCCCGGGATGTCGGTCAGACGCTTGGACAGCAGACCGCCGGTGCAGCTTTCGGCCACCGCGAGGGTCAGCTTGCGCTCGCACAGGCCGTCGCCGACTACCTGCTCGAGAGAGTCAACGTCTACGCCGTAAACGTCGTCGCCGAGCAGCTTCAGGATTTCGTCAACGACCGGATCGAGCATCTTCTCGCATTCTGCTGGGGTGTCCGCCTTGGCGGTAACGCGCGCGAAGCACTCCGAGGTGCGGGCATACGGCGCAATAGTCGGGTTTGCGCTTTTTTCCATCATGTCGTGCAGGATATTCTCCATGTTGCTTTCGCCGAGGCCGAATACGCGGATGTTGCGGGATACGATGCAGCCGCCTGCCAGCTTGTACAGATACGGCATTGCACATTCCTTCCACATCGGGTTGCACTCGCGCGGAGGGCCGGGCAGCATGAGAACGTGCTTGCCGTCGGCTTCAAACGCACAGCCGGGCGCTGTGCCCCACAGGTTGGTGAATACGGTGCAGCCCTCCGGCAGCCATGCCTGCTTTTCGTTGTTCTTGGTCATTTCGCGGCCGATGGTCTTGAAAAAGTCGGTCAGACGGTCCATGGACGGCTGATGCAGTACCATCTTTTTGCCGAAAACGGTCGCCAGCGTCTCCTTGGTCAGATCGTCAAGGGTTGGGCCAAGGCCGCCGGTGGTGATGATGATGTCAGCACGGTCCTTTGCCTCGCGGACCACGCGCTCGAGACGCGCCGGATTGTCACCGACAACGGTCTGGTAGAATACATTGATGCCCAGCTCGGACAGACCCTGCGAGATCAGCTGTGCATCGGTGTTTACGATGTCGCCCAGCAGAATCTCCGTGCCGACTGCGATAAGTTCTGCGTTCAATGAAAGTTCCTCCTTAAATCAAGGGAATTGCTATTTTAATTAGGAATTAGTAGTTAGTAATTAGTAATTATGGTGCGGCCGCTGGCCGATATGGATTATCGCGTAAGCGATACCGCAATTACTCATTCCTAATTATTACGGAGGTGGATAATCTCCACACCCTTAACCGCCTCGTCCACGAGTGCTTCAACGTCGAGGTGGCTCTCCGCCTCGAGGATTTTCGGCATCTTCGGCTTGGTATTCGGGTGCTTTGGGGTAAATACGGTGCAGCAGTCCTCGTAGGGCAGGATAGAGGTCTCAAAGGTGTCGATCTTACGGGCGATCGTCACAATTTCCTCCTTATCCATGCCGATGCAGGGACGGAACACCGGCAGGTCGCACACTGCGCCGGTAACGGCCATGGCGGGCATGGTCTGGCTGGCAACCTGACCGAGCGACTCACCGGTGATGAGTGCACCGCAGCCGTACTCAACAGCTACGCGCTCGGCAATGCGCATCATAAAGCGGCGCA
Organism: Butyricicoccus sp. OF10-2; assembly: GCF_003481925.1. Taxonomy (NCBI): domain Bacteria; kingdom Bacillati; phylum Bacillota; class Clostridia; order Eubacteriales; family Butyricicoccaceae; genus Butyricicoccus; species Butyricicoccus sp. OF10-2. Next base: position 60,102 of record NZ_QUMC01000001.1, read on the forward strand.
TGATGAGCGTGAACAGCTCCTCGTGGCACTTGTCGCGGATTTCCTCCTGAATGTGGGTGAACGGCACGACCATAACGCTCATGCGGCCGCACCATGCGGTCAGCTTGCGGCCCAGTTCAAGCACCTTCTCCTTGGCGCGCTCGGACGTATACGGATAGCTGAAAAAGTGGATGCCGCACAGCTCCAGACCGCGCTTGGCCATCATCCAGCCGGCAACAGGGGAGTCGATGCCGCCGGAGAGCAGCAACGCTGCACGGCCGTTCGAGCCGATCGGCATGCCGCCCGCACCCGGAACCGAACCGGCGTGAACGAAGGCGTACTTCTCGCGCATCTCCACGTGCACGGTCAGGTCGGGATGGTGCATGTCCGGACGAACATCCGGGAACAGATCAGCAAGCTCGCCGCCGACGTGCTGGCTGATTTCAGTGGAGGTCATCGGGAATTTCTTGTCGCCGCGCTTGGACTCGACCTTAAAGGTCTTAGCCGCCGCAAAATTGGGTGTCAGATAGTCCTTTGCGGTCGCAATGACACTCTCGAGCGTCTTTTCTGGGCAGACCGCTGCACGGGAGATGGTCGCAAAGCCGAACACACGGCTTGCGCACTCCATAACCGCATCTGCGTCCGCATCGTCCGGAATCTCCACATAAACGACCGACTGGCGCATAGTGATCTCGCAGTCTGCAACGTGCGCCATGCGGCGCTTGAGGTTTTTCAGCAGACGATCCTCAAAGGTTTTGCGGTTGAGTCCCTTGAGGACGATCTCACCGCACTTGAGCAGTAATACTTCTTTCATTTATTGTCTCCTTGATGGTAAATTTATTCGTTTGCGCTGATGATTTCCTTCTCCTCAGCGGTCATCAGGCTGTCGCGGTCGGCGCTGTCCGAGCCGAACTCCAAGCGGGTCTTGACGTAATCATCATCCGGCAGGTTGAACACCTGTGCCAGATAGTTTAAGTAAACGTCCGCCATGATTTCCAGTTTGCCGTAATCGGTCTCCCACGGTACGAGCGACTGCGTGCCGACGCTGACCGTGCCGTCCTCCCGGCGGTCAATTTTGACCGGCAGACTGCATTCCTCCGCACGCTTTTCGGCAGTGTCCGGCAGGCTGTCGTAAAGGCCCTCCATCCAGAAGCGGCATTTGCCGTCATATACGGCGAGCTTGTGCTCCGAGCCGTCCGGTTTGGTGATGGTTTTGTATTCCATATAGATTAAACTCCTTGTTTTTGTTCCTCGTCAATGGTTCCGCGAAAATAAGAAACAAGAACACCGTATTTTTCGCCATCCTTGTTTGCGGAAAAGGCGTAACAGTCGGACTTGTCAGCCGGTTCGGGCGCAGTAAAGTAGAGAGCCTCGCTGTCCCGACCGTCTTTATACGCGGTATTGTTATTGGGATTGACTTTGTAGTAAACACAGTTTGTGTAGCCTGCCTGCTCAACGATATTCTGCGCCTGTGATGCGGTAATCGGGTGGGTAATCAGCAGAAATGCGCCGGTAACACACAGAGCGACTGCCATAGTAACCGTATAAGCAGTGGAATTTTGCTCTCGATATCTTAGCTCGATAATGCTCAACGTAGCCCAAAGCGGCAGGAAAATCCAGTTGTCGAGAGAATACGGTTCCGTGAACAGTATGTACGGAATGGTGCAGAGGATACCGCAGAATATCAGCTGACAAAGCCGTGTAACGATATGATTAGGCGGAAACCATGGTTCTCGTTCCTCGCCTGTACGCCCTGCGGCTGATGCAATAAAAACAGCGCAGGTAGCGCCAACCAGCACAGGATTGTCCAGCAGCATCCGGCCGTACACGAAGAAGTGCAGACCGAAAATCACGGCCGTGCAGATACAGCAGATACCGGCGTTCATAATATGTTTTTTGCTCATAACCCTACCTCCTCGCAATAATTCCTAATTACGAATTAGCTTATCTGCGGAACATTTTCGCGCCCTTTTTGACCGCTGCAACAAACGCATCCACATCTTCCTTTGTGTTGAACGGTGCAAACGAAACGCGCAGCGCGCTGTCCGTGCGCGCCTTCGGCAGACCGAGTGCCTTGAGCACACCGCTCTGCTTGCCCTTGGAGCAGGCTGAGCCGCTGGAAATGTAAACCTCGTCCCCCTCGAGTACATGCAGCATGACCTCGCTCTTGCAGCCGGGCATGGAAAGATTGACCACATGCGGGATATCGCCTTCGCCGTTGAACTGTGCATCGGGCAGCTCGGCGCTGACCTGCTGCTTGAGGTAGTCGGCGAGCTCCTGCACATGGGCGTAATCCTCGTCGAAATGCGCCATGCGAATCTCGCACGCCTTGGCAAATGCTGCGATATTCGGCACGGCCTCGGTGCCTGGACGCATGCCGCGCTCCTGACCGCCGCCGAACGTCAGCGGAGGCAGGCGCAGGCCCTTTTTCACATACAGCGCACCGATGCCCTTGGGTGCGCCGATTTTGTGGCCGGAAACGCTCATCAGGTCGCAGTTCCATTTTTTCGGCGTCAGGCGTACACGGCAAAGACCCTGTACGGCATCAATATGGAACAGCGCCTTGGGTGCCTTGGCCTTGAGCAGCTTTCCGAGCTGTTCGACCGGCTGTACCGTGCCGATCTCGTTGTTGACCAGCTGGCAGGAGAGAAGAATGGTGTCCTCGGTCAGTGCATCGCTCAGCACCTCGGGCGTGATGTGACCGGTTGCGTCCGGCGCAAGGAAAACTACGTCGAAGCCGTCCGCAGCAAGCTGCTTTGCGGTGTTGACGGTTGCCGCGTGTTCGATCTCGGTCGTGATGATACGGCCCTTTTTATGTCGGTTGAGGTGAGCGGTACCGCGCAGGCTAATGTTGGTGCTCTCCGTGCCGCAGGCGGTGAAATATACTTCCTCGGGCAGACAGCCGAGCGCAGACGCGACCGTCCTGCGGCTGTCCTCGAGCAGATGCGAGGCCTCCAGCCCCATGCGGTGCAGGCTGGACGGGTTGCCGAACTCCTCGCACATCGCGTGAACGGCCGCTTCGGCCGCTTCGGGCAGCACGCGGGTCGTCGCCGCGTTATCAAGATAATGCATAGAAAAACGAACTCCTTCATCGGGGCAGACCGCCGTGCGGCCATACTTCCCGCTATTATAAAATATTTTACAACGGCGGGCCGCCTTTTACAAGACAAAAACGTGCAAAACGGCATTGAAAAGTAGAAAAGGGTATGCTATAATTTTAAGGGTATGGCTGTTACCTATTATAAGTATACTGCGTGACAAGAGCACGTTGCAGATAGAAAGGGAGGAAATCCTAATGCCAGGTAAGGTAATTCTCGGCGCCCAGTGGGGCGACGAAGGCAAGGGTAAGTTTATTGATATTTTCGCAGGCAAGGCGGATCTGGTTGTCCGCAGCCAGGGCGGCAACAATGCCGGTCACACCGTTGTAGCCGGCGGTGAGAAGTACAAGCTGCAGCTGATTCCGTCCGGCATCCTGTATCCGGAGTGCGTCAACGTCATCGGCCCGGGTGTTGTTGTCAATCCGAAGGCTGTCCTCGGCGAGATCGACGGCCTGCACGAGAAAGGCGTTTCCACCGACAAGCTGTTCATCGATGCACGCTGCCACTGCATCATGCCGTGGCACCTTGAGCTGGATGCGCTCAGCGAGGCAGAGAAGGCCAAGGAAGGCACCGCAATCGGCACCACCAAGAAGGGCATCGGCCCGACCTACATGGACAAGTCCGAGCGCAGCGGCATCCGCATGCACGATTTTGTAGACGCAGAGCGTTTCGAGGAGGTTATCCGCGAGACCTGTGCCCGCAAGAACCGCGTGATCACCGGCGTTTACGGCGGCGAGCCGATCGACGCGGACGCTGTTATCGCAGAGTACAAGGTTTACGCAGACCGTCTGCGTCCGATGGTGCGCGACACCACCGTTATGACCTATGACGCCATCAAGTCCGGCAAGGAAGTGCTGTTCGAGGGTGCGCAGGGCACACTGCTCGACCTCGACATGGGCACCTATCCGTATGTTACCTCGTCTCATCCGGTAGCAGGCGGCTGCTGCATCGGTTCCGGTGTCGGCCCGACTGCCATCAACGAGATCATGGGCATTTTCAAGTCCTACACCACCCGTGTGGGCGAGGGTCCGTTCCCGACCGAGCTGTTCGATGAAACCGGTGACTATATCCGCAATGCAGGCGGCGAGTTCGGTACCGTTACCGGCCGTCCGCGCCGTACCGGCTGGTTCGACGCAGTCGTTGCACGCTATGCGGTTCGTGTAAACGGTCTGACCGACGTTGTTATCAACAAGATCGACCCGCTGCGCGGCCTGCCGAAGCTCAAGGTCTGCGTTGCATACAAGCTGAAGAACGGCGAGACCGTTACCGAGTTCCCGGCAAACTTCATGGATCTGGTAGACTGTGAGCCGGTTTACGAGGAGTTCGACGGCTTTGATGAGGATATCACCAACTGCCGTTCCTTTGAGGAACTGCCGGCAACCGTGCAGTCCTACATCAAGGAGCTGGAGCGTATCATCGAGTGCCCGATCACCATGCTTGGCGTAGGCCCTGCTCGTGATCAGGTTATGACCATCAAATAATTCGTCCGAAACCACGCTTTCGGACGAGAGGGACGTACCGAGCCAATGGCTCGGATACGTCCTATACGGGATTTGCGCGTCCGCCTTGGCGGGCACACAAAATCCCTTTTTTCTTGTAAAAAAACGCAGGCGCTATCCTTGCGCGGCTATGTCCGCGCTGCGCGCGCATGTCCTGCGTTTTTTTGCATTTGCACGGCAAACGCGATTGAATGCCGCCGTGAAACGGCGGTCGTGCACGGCACGGGACAATGACTCAGATTTCTGAACGAAATCCTGTCATGTAGTTGCGGTTTGCAAGCAAACCGGAATTTTATATGTGCTTTCGTACGAAAAAAGGACGCATATTATGCGTCCTTTTTGGAACGGATTAAATAGCTGCGTTCATTCTCCATTTTCAATTCTCAATTCGGCAATCAGTCGCCCATCGACAGTCCGAGCGCTCTTGCCTGCTTCACCAGTTCGCCATCGGGCGGAACGGTTTTCAGCTTGCCTGCGACCTCGGTCAGCGGAACCGGCACGATATGGTTATCCTGCAGCGCGACCATATAGCCGAATTTTTTCTGCGTGATAAGCTGCGCTGCCGCTACGCCGAACCGGCTGGTCAGCACGCGGTCGGCCGGGCAGGGAGCGCCGCCGCGCTGATAATGGCCCGGAATGGTAACGCGAATCTCCTGCCCGGTCAGCTCCTTGAGTTCGTCCGCAATGCGGTAGGAGATGGACGGATAGGTCATCGCCTCGCGCGCCGCCTTGAATTCCTTTTTGCTCAGCTTCGCCTCGTCTTGACTTATCGCGCCCTCAGCCACTGCAATGATGGAGAATCGTTTGCCCGCCTTGGCACGTTTTTCGATCGCTGCGGCAATCTTCTTTGCGGAGTAGGGAATCTCCGGAATGACGATGACATCCGCGCCGGAGGCAATGCCTGCGTACAGCGTCAGCCAGCCGGCTTTATGTCCCATAACCTCCACGATGAACACACGCGAGTGCGAAAATGCGGTGGAATGGATGGAATCAATAACCGTGGACGCAATATCAATCGCGGACTGAAAACCGAACGTCAGCTCGGTGCCCCACAGATCGTTGTCGATCGTCTTGGGCAGCGTTACTACGTTGACACCCTTCATGCTCAGCAGGTTTGCGGTCTTGTGCGTGCCGTTGCCTCCAAGAATGACCAGACAGTCAAAGCCTGCCTTTTTCACCGTGTGCAGCATTTTATCCAGCTTGGTCTCCTCGCTGTCCTCGATGGTCTTGCGCATTTCCTTGAACGGCTGGCGCGACGTACCGAGAATAGTGCCGCCGACCGTCAGAATATCCGAAAAATCTTCGGGCAGCATTTCGTGGTAATCGCCTTCGATCAAACCGCGGTAGCCGTCCCGAATACCATAGATGGTTACTTTATCTCCCAGTTCGTTATACAGTGTTTTCGCTACACCGCGCAGTGCCGCGTTCAGACCCTGACAGTCGCCGCCGCTGGTCAGCATACCAATCTTCAACATACTCGTCTGCCTCCTGACTCTGTTTTCCGCACTCTATATGTGTACAATGCGCAGTATTATATTTTTACTATACCCTATTTTGTGTAAATTGAAAAGATACTTTACACAGATTCCACGGTTTTTTCACATGGATTTTTTGTGACTTTCGGCAGTTGCATATTGAGCGGCAGATGTGTTATGCTAATGCCAGACAGATTCCCTGCAACTGACGGACACAGGTGGAGCGCAAACCACCGGGGAGCAGGGAGTTCCGTAATCAGATGCACCGTGAAGTGCATCTCAATGCCGACCGTCTGGGCAGTGTCGCAAGCAATACGCGATGCTGTCCTTTTTTGTTGCCATAAAAAGGACAGCAGACAGCACAAACAGGAGGAAAAGAACATGAACGCATGGAACAACTTTAATGGCGGCAACTGGGAAAACGAGATCAACGTCCGCGATTTTATCCAGAAGAATTACACCCCGTATGATGGTGACGGCGCTTTTCTGGCTCCGGCTACCGCACGCACGACTGCGCTGCGTGAGAAGTTCGACGCACTGCTCGCGGAGGAGCGCGAAAAGGGCGGTGTCCGCAATATCGACACCGAGACCGTTATCACCATCACGGCGTTCGGCCCGGGCTATCTCGACAAGGACAACGAGGTAATTGTCGGCCTGCAGACCGATGAGCCGCTCAAGCGTGCATGCAATCCGTTCGGCGGCATGCGTATGATCCGTGATGCGTGCAAGCAGTACGGCTATGAGGTTTCTCCCAAGATTGAGGAGGAGTTCAAGTACCACAAGACCCACAACGACGGCGTATTCTCCGCATATACCAAGGATGTCCGTGAAGCGCGTCACGTTGGTCTGCTGACCGGCCTGCCGGATGCTTACGGCCGCGGCCGCATCATCGGTGACTATCGCCGCGTGGCACTGTACGGCGTGAACCGTCTGATCGCGGAAAAGCAGAAGGACAAGGATGCGCTCGGCAGCGTGCCGACCACCGAGAAGGAAATCCGCTGCGCGGAGGAGCTCTCCGACCAGATCAAGGCACTCAAGGACATGATCGCAATGGCGGCTTCCTACGGCTTTGACATCACCCGTCCGGCGGAGAACGCAAAGGAGGCCGTTCAGTGGCTGTACTTTGGCTATCTTGCCGGCATCAAGGAGCAGAACGGCGCCGCAATGAGCCTTGGCCGCACCTCCACCTTCCTCGATATCTACTTTGAGCGCGATATTGCGGCAGGTCTCATGACCGAGTCCGAGGCGCAGGAGATCATGGACGACTTCGTTCTGCACCTGCGTATGGCGCGCCACCTGCGCACGCCGGAGTACAACGAGCTGTTCGGCGGCGACCCGATGTGGATCACCGAGGCGGTCGGCGGCATCGGTGAGGACGGCCGTCACATGGTTACGAAGAACAGCTACCGCATGCTCAACACCCTGTACAACCTGAACGCTGCCGCAGAGCCGAATCTGACCGTTCTGTGGAGCGAAAACCTGCCGGAGAACTGGAAGAAGTTCATCGCAAAGGTATCCATCGACACGGATGCTCTGCAGTACGAGAATGACGACGTTATGCGTCCGTACTATGGCGATGATTACGCCATCGCGTGCTGCGTATCCGCGATGCGCGTCGGCAAGGACATGCAGTTCTTCGGTGCGCGTGCCAACATCGCCAAGCTGATGATGATGGCGATCAACGGCGGCCGTGACGAGAACAAGTTCGAGCAGGTCGGCCCGGAGATGCCGGTCATGGACGGCGATGTGCTGGATTACGAGGAGGTTCTCCGCCGCATGGACTTCTACCGTCCGTGGCTGGCTAAGACCTACGTTTCCGCGATGAACACCATCCATTACATGCACGACAAGTACGCCTACGAGAAGAGCCAGATGGCGCTGCATGACACTGAGGTGCGCCGCCTGATGGCGTTCGGCATTGCGGGCATGAGCTGCATGGCGGATTCGCTCTCCGCAATCAAGTATGCCAAGGTAAAGCCCATCCGTAATCCGGAGAACGGCATTATCGTGGATTTTGAGATCGAGGGCGATTTCCCGAAGTTCGGCAACGACGACGACCGCGTAGATCAGATCGCGTGTGAGCAGGTCGAGAAGTTCTATCAGGCACTGACGCAGTTCCCGCTGTACCGCGGCGCAATTCATACGCTGTCCATCCTGACCATCACCTCCAACGTAATGTACGGCAAAAAGACCGGCAACACGCCGGACGGCCGCCGTCACGGCGAACCGCTGGCACCGGGCGCAAACCCGATGAGCGGCCGTGATGTTTCCGGCGCACTGGCATCGCTCAACTCGGTTGCAAAGCTGAGCTACACCTACTGCCGCGATGGCATCTCCAACACGTTCTCCATCACGCCGGGTGCACTCGGCAAGACCGATGAGGAGCAGGTGAACAACCTTGTTGCCATCATGGGCGGCTACTTCGCGCAGAACGCGCACCATCTGAACGTAAACGTGCTCAACCGCGAAACCCTCATGGCGGCTTACGAGCATCCGGAGCAGTACCCGAACCTGACCATCCGTGTTTCCGGCTACGCGGTAAACTTCTACAAGCTGAGCCGCGAGCAGCAGCGTGAGGTTATTTCGCGCACGTTCCACGAGGCGATTTAACCTCTAAGGGGACGCTGTCCCCCTTAGATACCCAACCGGTTCCTTGCGAAACCGTTTGGATAACCCCCTCTCGCCCGCACAGCGGACGAGGACGCGCCGCCGCGGCGCGGGCAGAGGTATGGTTCCGCGTCAAAGCCACGGAGCCATTTATTTTCCCGAATAGAAAGGAAAGTGGCAATATGATCGGAAACATTCATTCCATTCAGTCCCTCGGCGCGGTGGACGGCCCCGGCGTGCGATACGTCGTATTTATGCAGGGCTGCCCGCTGCGGTGCGTCTATTGCCACAATCCCGATACCTGGCTGACCGAAGGCGGCTCACCGACCGACGTGGACGAGCTGGTCCGCAAGGCTCTCCGGTTTCGTCCGTACTGGAAGAATGGCGGCGGCGTAACCGTCACCGGCGGCGAACCGCTCCTACAGGCCGAATTCGTCGAGGAATTCTTCGCCAAGCTGCATGAGCACGGCGTACACACCGCGCTCGATACCTCCGGCGTGGGCAATCTCTCCAAAGCGGAAAAGGTGCTCGCGCACACAGATTTAGTCCTGTGCGACCTGAAATTCCTCACCAAAGCGGATTATCTCAAGAACTGCCGCGCGGATTTCGACCAGATTGAGCGTTTCCTGCAGCTGACCGCGATGAAAAACGTGCCGCTGTGGATTCGGCATGTGGTCGTGCCCGGTCTGACCGATGGGATGGACCATTTACACCGCGTCAAAGCCAAGGCGGAAAGCTATCCCAACTTTGAAAAGCTGGAGTTTTTGCCGTTCCACAAGCTGTGCATGGAAAAATATGAACGGCTCGGTCTGGAGTTTCCGCTGAAGGACACGCCTGCCATGAACCCGGATGCCCTGAAAACCATGGTCGCACAGCTGTAACACGGTAAAACGGGAATCAAGCGGCAAATTATGAACTTTAGGCAACACCGCGTCTTGTCAGTACGCAAAATTTACTCGCAAATTACTCTTGTTCAATTATGCGGTGTTGCCTTAGAAACAAACCTTTCAAATTCTGTTCAAAATTCGTTCACACATTTTGCGGCAAAGTGCGGTATACTAACATTGTCGATGAGGGAAGCCGCAATCCCGAACGACACAGCCTACTGATTTTTTTTATTTCTCTTTTACCCCCTTTATTTTGTGAAATGACCGAAAACACCCTGTTTCCGTTCCCCCTCGGAGGCAGGGTGTTTTCCTGTACGAAACCGGGTTTTCGGCAGTACACAAACCTTTCAAATTCTGTTCAAAATTCGTTCACACATTTTGAAGCAAAGTGCGGTATACTAACATTGTCGATAAGGGAAGCCGCAATCCTGAATCGATAGTCATCTACAATCTTTTATTTCTCTTTTACCCCCTTTATTTTGTGAAATGATCGAAAATGCCTCGGTTCCGTTTCCCCCACGGAGCGGGGTGTTTTCCTGCCTCGGAGTATCTTTGAAATGGTTAAGCAGGATACTTGTTTACATTGTAAAAAATATTTCAAGGTCTGTTCATGATTTGTTCACAATTAAAGGGCGCCTGCGCGATATACTATAGGTGTCAGTAAGAGTTACCCCTTTTCTCAAGCTGACAACCTCTTTTCTTTGATTTTATCACCTTTTCTTAAACTCTTTTCATTTGCATCAACGAGAACGCCCTGTTTCCTTCCCCCGGGAAACAGGGCGTTTCTCTTTTGGCTGCCAAACTGCGGTTTGGACGATATGCTGTTTTCTTTTCATATCCTTCACAGCATATTCAAATTTCGTTCACACATTCGGCATAAAAAGACGGTATACTGTACTTGTCAGTGAGGGAGAGCCGCAAATCCCGCATTGACGTCATCCGATTTTTTTTCATTTCTCTTTTTCCCTTTTTTCAATTTGTGTTATTAACCGAAAGCACCGCTGTTTCGTTCCCCCACGAAACAGCGGTGCTTTTCTGTTTTTGGCATTTGTCAATAAATAAGCCGGTGCTATGCTTGCGGAAAACGTTTTTTTAGGGTATACTGTTTTTTAGGCAAGATATATAGGTAAGGAGTTGTTTTTTATGGGTTGCTCGCATAATTGCGATAGCTGCTCGTCTAACTGCGGCGGCGAAAAGAGCCTCAAGGTTGCAGCCAATCCGGCGGCCTCTGTTAAAAAAGTCATCGGCGTTGTTTCCGGCAAGGGCGGCGTAGGCAAGAGCCTGCTCACCTCGATGATGGCGGTCGGCATGACGCGCAAGGGTTATTCCTGCGGTGTGCTGGATGCCGACATCACCGGCCCGTCCATCCCCAAGACCTTCGGCGTACACGGTCAGCTCGAGGGCTGCGAGGAAGGCATTCTTCCGGCACGTAGTGAAGGCGGCGTACAGATGATCTCGATCAATCTGGTGCTGCCGCATGAGGACGATCCGGTTATTTACCGCGGTCCGATCATCGCGGAGACCGTCAAGCAGTTCTGGTCTGACGTTGTATGGGACGACGTAGACTTCCTGTTTGTCGATATGCCTCCCGGAACGGGCGATGTACCGCTGACCGTGTTCCAGTCCCTGCCGGTGGACGGTATCATCGTTGTCACCTCGCCGCAGGATCTGGTCTCCATGATCGTAGGCAAGGCGGTTAAGATGGCGAAGATGATGAACATTCCGGTGCTCGGCATTGTGGAGAACTACAGCTATCTGGCGTGCCCGGACTGCGGCAAGCATATTTCGGTGTTCGGTGAGAGCCATATCGACGAGGTAGCCGCACACTACGAGCTGCCGGTTCTGGCAAAACTGCCGATCGACCCGAAGCTGGCTGCGGCGGTTGACGCAGGCAAGATCGAGGATGCAAAGCTGCCGGACGAGCTTTCCGGTGCGCTTAAGACCGTGGAGGGTCTGTTATGAACATTGGCGTAGCATATGAAAACGGCCGGATCGCCAAGAATCTGGCGACTGCCGTGAGGTGCTCATTATCACCACCGAGGGCCGGGAACCGGTCGGCAAGCGCATTGCCGGGATTGCCGGCACATCCGCGACCGACCTGATCAAGTTCGCCGGTCTGGAGCAGATCGACGTGCTCATCTGCGGTTCGCTCGGTCTGGCAACGCGCAACGCACTCGAGATGCTCGGCGTGCTGCTCGTGCCCGGCTGCGAAGGCTCGGCGGAGGAATCGGTTGCAAAGTTCCTCGTCGGTGAAAAGCAGGGTGACCCGACCATCCTCGAGATCGGCCGTGAGGAAGATCCGGATGATCCGATGGCATGCATGCACGACTGTGCAAAGTGCTCCGGCTGCGGCCCGAGCGAGCTGCTCAAGCAGATTCCGGTCGAGGAGATCAAGTAAAAAACATAAAAACCACCGATTTTCGGTGGTTTTTATGTTTCCAATGGAGAATTGAAGATGGAGAATGAATGTTCAGATGAAGCGAGTGCCGCTCCTTTTGCGGAAAGGTAATTCTCCATTTTCCATTCTCCATTCTCAATTTGATGAAACTGTGTTATAATCAAATGTATCATTATAATATAAGGAAAGAAGCTATTATGGATACCGAAAATCCGAAAACGGCAATCGAATACATACACTCTCTCGGCAGATTTTCCGGCAAGCCGGGTCTGCACCGCATCAAGGCGCTGTGCGAGGCGCTGGGCAACCCGCAGGACAGGCTGAAGTTTGTTCATCTTGCGGGCACGAACGGCAAGGGCTCGACCGCGTGCATGGTCGCCTCGGCGCTGCAGGCGGCCGGACTGCGCACCGGACTGTATACCTCGCCGTATCTGGTGCAGTTTTACGAGCGCATCCGCGTGGACGGTGTGATGATCTCGGACGACGATCTGACGCGCCTGTGCGAACGAGTAACGGTGGCGTGTGAATCGCTCACACTGCCCGAGGGTGAGACCATCGGCGAGTTTGAGTTCACGACCGCACTGGCATTCCTCTGTTTTGTTGAGCAGGAATGCGACATTGTGGTTCTCGAAACCGGTCTGGGCGGCCGCTGTGACGCGACAAATGTCATCAAAAATGCGGAGGTCTGCGTTATTACGCCGATTTCGCTCGACCATATGGCGGTGCTCGGCAACACAACGGCAGTCATTGCGGCCGAGAAGGCAGGCATTTTCAAGCCGGGCACGGCAGTTGTCTGCGCGGACGGTCAGCCGAACGATGTACAGCGGGTGCTGCGCCGTGCCTGTGATGCGGCGGGTGCTGTCTGGTTTGGCGGAGCGGAGGACTGCCGCGTGCTGCGGTGTGACATCGGCGGTTCGGCGTTCGTGTACGAGGCGCAGGGCTACACCATTGCCATGCCCGGACGGCATCAGCTGCAGAATGCGCGGACGGCTCTGCGGGCGCTGAACGCACTGCGCGAGCGCGGCTGGAACATTCCGACCGAAGCCGCCGTGCGCGGTCTGGCGCGGGCGCGTATCGCAGGCCGGCTGGAACGCGTGGTCGATCAGCCGCTCATCCTGCTCGACGGCGCACACAATGCCGCAGGCGCGGATGCTCTGTGTCACGCGGTGGATGAGCTGCTCAAGATGAAGCGGCTGCACGTTGTGATGGGCATGGTGCGCGACAAGGACTACGAAACCTGTGTTCACGAGGTCGCCAGCCGCGCGGATGACTTTTACGCCTGTGTGCCGGATGCGGGTGAGCGTTCGCTGGATGTACACACGATTGCAGAGCTGGCGCGGCAGTCGTGCAAGCGCGTGTACGAGTGTGAATCCGCCGAGCACGCCATCGAGCTTGCGCTGGAGCATGCGAAGATGAACGACTGCATTCTTATCTGCGGTTCGCTGTACCTCATCGGTGAGTGCGAGAAGATTTTGCGCGGCCGACCGAAAACGACAGATTAAAATGGAATAAACAGGTAAAATAAGGCTTGTACTTTGAAAGTACAAGCCTTTTATTTTTGTGTCAGTTGTTTTCAATAGGTATATTGTTTGGTATATCGCAGGGCGGGGTGCCCTGCGAAATAAGAGGTAATATTTTGCTGATTTCGAGGTGACATATATGCTGCAAATCACGCAGAGAAGGCAGGAGGGCACGCTGATCGCGGTGTACACCGGTGAACTGGACCATCATGCAGCACGGGCGGCGATCGAGCAGACCGAGGATCTGCTGGTGCTGTTTCCGTGTGAAAAGCTGGTGCTCGACCTGTCCGAGCTGACGTTTATGGACAGCTCCGGTCTGGCGGTCGTCCTGCACCTGTACCGCACCTGTGCCCGCAGCGGACGCGAATTTGCGGTGCGCGGCACGCCGCCGCAGCCGATGCGGGTGTTTGAGGCAGCCGGTCTGCCGCAGGTGATGGTTTTTGAAAGGGGGAAGGAATAATGCGGGCGGTCATCAACAAAATGAGCCTGAAATTCGAGAGCCATTCGGTCAACGAGGCGTTTGCGCGGCAGGCGGTCGGCGCGTTTGTCGCGCAGCTGGACCCAACGATGGAGGAACTTGGCGACATCAAAACCGTGGTCTCTGAGGCGGTGACAAACGCCATTGTGCACGGCTACGCGGACAAATGCGGGTTTATCACGGTCACGGTGCGGCTGTTCGAGGGACGCGCCCTGGAACTGAAAGTAAGGACGCCGGCTGCGGCATTGAGAATGTCGAGCAGGCGCGCCAGCCCATGTTCACCACGGGCGACGACACGCGCAGCGGCATGGGATTTACCATCATGGAGACATTCACGGACAAAATGCGCGTGCGCTCCACGCCGGGGAAGGGAACGCTGGTTGCGATGGTCAAGGTGCTGAAGGAGCGGCAGGCGTGACCGGAGAAATGCGCACGCTGCTCGAGCAGGCGGCTTCGGGCGACAGGGATGCGGAAGCGCGGCTGATCGAGGACAACAGCGGTTTAATCTGGTCGATCGCGCGGCGGTATTACGGGCGCGGCACCGAGCCGGACGATCTGTATCAGCTGGCGTGTGTCGGCTTCATCAAGGCCGTGCGTGGCTTCGATGTGTCGCGCGGCAACGAGTTTTCTACTTATGCGGTGCCCAAAATCGCGGGTGAGATTCGGCGGTTTCTGCGGGACGACGGCGCGGTCAAGGTCAGCCGGGCGGTCAAGGAACGCGCGGTTCGTGTGCGCCGCCTGCAAAGCGATTGGGAGAGCCGGAACGGACGGTCACCGACCGTATCAGAATTGGCACAGGCCGCCGGATTGACGGTCGAGGAAGTAGCGGCCTGCGAGCAGGCGGACGTGTCGGTGGACTCGTTCGAGCGGGAACTGTCCGACGGCGGACGCGTAGGTGATCTGGTCGGTGACGAGGGAATGGAGGAGAGAACCTGCCTGCATTTGTCGCTGCATGACGCACTGCAGGACTTGCCCGAGCGCGACCGGCAGGTGCTCAGTCTGCGCTATTCGCGTGATTTGACGCAGCAGCAGGTCAGCCGCATTGTCGGTGTGTCGCAGGTGCAGGTCTCGCGCATCGAAAAACGTGCCATAGAGAAGCTGAGGGAAATGCTGAGAGAGTGAAAAAGGAGTTCTCGTGAGAGAACTCCTTTTTATGTCCTTATTTTGTGAAAAGATTGCGGAAAATATGGGATATGCTGAAAATGCTTTTGAACGTATCAAAGAGGCCATCAAAAACATGCTTGGTTGCTTTTGTTCTTTGATGCGTTTTAATAATAGAAGATAAATCCTTGGGATGTGCCACAAAAGCTGCAATACCGCTGCGCCGATAACAGCAGAAGTACCTGCAACAATGGAGCCGATAAAGGATTTCTTGCGGCCAGCATCGTGATCTTTATATTGCTCAAGTTGACTCTGGTACTCGTTGTATCTAATCGTAAGATCATCAAGCTGTGCATTTCTTTCAGAGAGGGACAAAGTGTTGTCGTTCTGAATAATGGTCATTTGATATTTAAGAAGATCCAGCATTGCTTTGGAGTAGTCAACTGTTTGCTGGTCTGGAGCAAATGCAGCAGCAACGCCCTTGTCTACGGTTTCCAATAATTTGGGAAGTGTGGTATCCAAAGCCTTCGATAGACAGTTAGTTTCCTTGTTTTCAGCTTTACGACAGCATCGATGATTTTGGGTGCAAGGGTTTTGGCGATATTCCCAAATTCATCGATAAGTACATTGCGAATAGAGCCTTTCACGGCGGATTGTTTTAATAATGCCAAATCGCTCATAATGCCATCTCCTATTCAAACATTGAATGTAATGGAAATTTCTTTATATTCAATATAGCATATTTACTGTGTGAGGTCAACTGACCTCATAAAATAAATGCCCTATTGTTATCATAACAATAGGGAGGATGATGGAATGATAGATGCGAAGAGCATTGGCATAATTATACGAGAATTACGGGTGAAAAAGGGCATTACGCAGGAACAATTAAGCGGTTTAGCGGCTTTAGACCGTACACATTACAGCAAAATCGAACGTGGATTAAGAAGTCCTAATGTTGATACGCTATTTAAGATTGCATTTGCGCTGAATATGAAACCGCATGAATTGGTTGAAATTATTGAAGAAAATGTAGAATTTAAGTTTGAATAACCCTCTGAATGAATGTGTTCAGAGGGTTTTTGCATATTAAGTTTTGTGCATAAACTGTCCGGCCGACTTGGCCATCAGTCGCTTGGTGCCCTTCTGATCAAATGCAATTTCGAGCAGGGCATCGCCGCCCATCGGCTTTACCGATACGATCAGTCCATCGCCGAAGGCCTTATGGAACACGCGGTCGCCGGCGGCAAAGTTCGGCAGCGGCTTGCTTTTAGCTGCCGAGGCCAGTGACGCGCTCGGCGCAGTATTTGCGGCAGAGACATACCGCGCGCGCGCCACCTGCGGACGTGAAAGCGTGGGATCGGGTGCAGTTGCGTTTGAGAACCGGCGGCTTTCGGTGATATTGCTCTCAAGCAGCTCCTCCGGCATCTCATCAACAAAGCGCGACGGATGCGAATACTGCGTGCGGCCATACAGCAGGCGGCGCTCCGCACAGGTGAGATACAACTGCTCCTTTGCGCGGGTGACGGCAACGTAGCACAGGCGGCGTTCCTCCTCCATGTCCTCGTCTTTCTCCATTGCACGGAAGCCGGGGAACAGCCCATCTTCCATGCCCGCGAGGAACACGACAGGGAACTCCAGACCCTTGGCGGCATGCATGGTCATCATGATAACCGCGTCATCGTCCTCGCCGGACTGGTCGGCATCCGTGTACAGCGCCATGTTCTCGAGAAAATCACCGAGCGACGGCGTTTTGGTCTTGTCCTCGTAATCGACAATGTAGGATTTCAGCTCTTCAATGTGCTCAATGCGGCTTTCCTCTTCTACACCGCCCTTGAGCTGCAGCGCACGGATGTAGCCGCTTTTGTCCATGAGTTCATCGTACAGCTCGGAAAGCGAGACAAATTCCCGCAGCTTGCGCAGATTTTCGATCATCTCGCCGAACTTCTCCATTGCCGCGGCACCGCGGGACAGGGCAGGGTACTGAGAGGCATGGCATACCACATCGTACAGTGTCGTGCCGTACTCGACGGCAAGCTGCATGGCGGTTTCGACCGATTTATCGCCAATCTTGCGGGCAGGCGTGTTGATGATGCGGCGCAGACGCAGCTCGTCCGCCGGATTTTCGATCACCCACAGGTAGGCGAACATGTCCTTGACCTCGGCGCGCGAGAAGAAGTCGCGGCCCTTGTACACGCGGTACGGAATGCCTGCGCGGATGAATGCGGCGGCAATGTTATCCGACAGGACGTTATTGCGGTACAGAACGGCGAAATCTCCCCATTTTCGGCCTTGCTCCACGCCCTCGCGGATGGTATCGGCAATGTAGGCAGCTTCGCCTTCCTGGCTGTCCGAGCGATGCAGACGGATTTTCGCACCGTCACCGTGGTCGGTCCACAGCTCCTTGCCCTTGCGGCCGACGTTGTTGCGGATAACCTCGTTTGCAGCATTGAGAATGTTGCCGGTCGAGCGGTAATTCTGTTCCAGACGGATGGTTTTCGCGTCCTTGAACTGCTTTTCAAACTCCAGAATATTCGTGATCGTTGCACCGCGGAATTTGTAGATACTCTGGTCGTCATCACCGACCACGCAGATGTTCTCATAATAACCTGCCAGCAGGCTGGTGAGCACATACTGCGCGTAGTTGGTATCCTGATACTCGTCCACGAGCACATAGCGGAACTGGCGCTGGTAGTATTCAAGCACCTCGGGGTTGTTCTGCAGCAGCAGCACGGTTTTCATGATAATATCGTCGAAATCCAGTGCACAGGCCTTTTTCATGGCCTTTTCGTAATCGCGGTAGACGTCTGCGACCTTTTCACGGAAGTAGTCACCGACGGCATCCGCGCTGAACTGACGCGGGGTCATCAGCTTGTCCTTTGCGCGGGAGATCATGCCCATCACGGTTCGCGGATCGAAATTCTTGGGATCGAGATCGAGCTTTTTCATTACGTTGAGAATGACGCGCTTCTTGTCGTCCTCATCGTAGATGGTGAACGCGCTCTCAAAGCCGAGCAGGTCAACGTGCTTGCGCAGAATGCGCAGGCAGGCCGTGTGGAAGGTGTACGCCCAGACAGCGGACGCGGCTTCCTCGTCACCGAGGGCAAACTCCAGACGCTCGCGCAGCTCACGCGCGGCTTTGTTGGTGAACGTGATCGCAATCACCTGCCACGGGCGGGCAGGATTCATCGCGCACAGGTGCTCCGCGCGGGCGCGGTTCTCCGGCTTAGGATCGGTCAGGTATTCGGTCAGAAACAGAAGATCGTCTTCGGTCGCCCAGTCGGGCGCAAATTCACTTTCCAGTCCGTCGCCGAACTTGAGAATGTTGATGATGCGGTTGATGAGCACGGTCGTCTTGCCGCTGCCTGCACCCGCCAGGATGAGCAGCGGACCCTCGGTCTGATAGACAGCCTCGCGCTGCTTGTCGTTTAACTTGGAAAAGCGCTGTTCGATGATCGCACGCCGGACAGCGGCATATTTCATATCAAATTTGGTCGGTTCCATAGGTTTCCTCGTTTCGTTTGAAGATACAGAAAATCAAATGCAGAGATAGTATATCATATTCGGGAAAAGAAAACAAATGTTCTATCCGGATTGCGTAAAAAAGTCGATCGGAGTATACTATAAAAAGAGGTGAGCGTAATGACAGACAAACAGCGGCAGGAAACCTATGCACAGATGCTCGTGCGGCTTTCGCGCTCGAATTTCCGCAGCCGTTTTCATTTGAAGACGCAGGATAAGCAGTATATCCGCGATAAGGGATGGAACACGGTTGCCGACCACGCGGCAGATTTCGTTTCCAAGCGGCTTGCACCGGCCGAGCCGAAAAACGACGGCAAGCAGACACCCATGCGCGGGCATCCGGTGTTCATCGCGCAGCACGCGACCGCCTGCTGCTGCCGCGGCTGTCTGGCAAAATGGCATGGCATCCCGCAGGGGGTGCCGCTTTCGGCGGAGCAGCAGGTCTATATCGTTGGAATGCTGATGAGCTGGATGAGGAGAGAAATGGAAAATTGAGAATTAGAGTGAGAGTGAAGAGAGACTTGCGGTTTACCGCTCTCCATAGAATAAAAAAGAGACGCAGTTGCGTCTCTTCTGCTATTTTGACATATAGCTGCGGATAATACATAGTATGAGTGCGATTCCGCTGGAAACACCAATCAAGTATTGATGGTTGATATAATCGTCCATCGTGTGCGGTGTGTGGGCAGTCAGAGTGATCCAAACCGCAATTCCGACAGCAATCATGGCCGACAGGGCACAGAGAATATTGATAACGCTTTTTCGATTCATCACAGTAGCCTCCCATCATAAACGAGGTTAGTCGGTATATACACAGCATAGCACAGCGATAGGAAGAACGCAATAAATGAGATGCAGATGGTTACAGTAAATAGCGGTTATATAAAAGGTAAGAGGTACTAAAGATGAAACTCTCAGGTGCCGTCCGTAACTACTGGGCCAACGAGTTACCCGCCGCCGCGGGTGTGGCGAACCACCGAGCCAAGGGCTGGCACTCGCTCCGTATCCGATAGTGAACAATTTGATGAGGATTTGTATAGCTGTAATAATTTTCATGTTAAAAAATCTGCATTTCGTACAATCAATCTCTTGTCACAAACGACACGATTTGATAATATATAAGAAGTGTTGCTGTTTTACGCGCTAAATGGTAAAAACAGCATAATTGATTCTCTGCCGGGCGGCAGGGATAAGGAGGAAATTGAGGTTTCATGAGTAAGGTTGAGCAGTATATCACCAGCATTCCGGATTTTCCGAAGGAGGGCATCATCTTCCGCGATATTACCACCGTGCTCGGTGATGCGGACGGCTTCCATCTGGCGGTGGACGAGATGACTGCGCTGCTGGACGGCGTGGAGTTTGACGCAATCGCCGGTCTGGAATCCCGCGGATTCCTGTTCGGTGCACCGATGGCGTACAATCTGCATAAGGCATTCATTCCGATCCGCAAGCAGGGCAAACTGCCGCGTGCAACGTCCCGCATGTCCTACGAGCTGGAATACGGCATGGAGACCATCGAGGTACACCGCGATGACATCAAGCCGGGGATGAAGATCGTCGTTGTCGATGACCTGATCGCTACCGGCGGTACGCTTGAGGCGGCTGTCCACCTGTTGGAGCAGCTCGGCGCGAAGGTCGTCAAGGTTGTCTGCCTGCTGGAGCTCAAGGGTCTGCACGGACGCGACCGCATCAAAACCTGTCCGGCGGAGACGGTTGTCGCTTACGAGGGGAAGTAAGTAAAATTATCATTTCACAGTAATCAAGGCGAAAGCCTGAAAATTAAAAAGGGGGTTATTCGATGTTTGAACGTGTTTTCAAGCTATCGGAACA
The DNA here is from genome assembly GCF_003481925.1 of Butyricicoccus sp. OF10-2. Taxonomy (NCBI): domain Bacteria; kingdom Bacillati; phylum Bacillota; class Clostridia; order Eubacteriales; family Butyricicoccaceae; genus Butyricicoccus; species Butyricicoccus sp. OF10-2. The sequence goes on from NZ_QUMC01000001.1 coordinate 80,496, forward strand.
CAAAACCACAGTCAAGACCGAGGTCATGGCCGGTATCACTACCTTTATGACCATGGCGTACATCCTTGCCGTAAACCCGAGCGTACTCGGCTCCACCGGTATGGATACCACCGCGGTATTGCTGGCAACCGCTCTGGCATCCTGCCTGGGCACGCTGTGCATGGCGTTTATGGCAAACCTGCCGTTCGCGCTCTCTGCCGGCATGGGTCTGAACGCCTTTATGGCGTACACCGTTGTTGCAGGCTATGGCTACAGCTGGCAGGTTGCGCTGCTGGCCGTATTCATTGAGGGCCTGATCTTCATCGTCCTGTCGCTCACCAACATCCGTGAGGCCATCTTCAATGCCATTCCGCTGACGCTCAAAAAGGGTGTTTCGGTTGGTATCGGTCTGTTCATCGCCTTCATCGGCCTGCAGAACTCCGGCCTGTGCGTGGACTCCGCAACGCTGGTCGGCATCATCAGCTTCCCGGAGAATTTCCACACCGCAGGCATCTGCGCACTGCTGACGCTGATCGGTCTGTTCTTCACCGCAGTATTCTACACCCGCAAGATGAAGGGCGCCATCCTGTACGGCATCCTGCTGACCTGGATCCTCGGCATGATCTGTCAGGTGACCGGCCTTTACGTTCCGACGCCGGACGCAGGCTTCTATTCTCTGTTCCCGAGCTGGGGCATGACCGACTTCTCCAGACTGGGTCTGACCTTCGGCCAGTGCTTCAATGTTGATTTCAGCGCGGTTGGCATCGTAAACTTCATCGTTGTCATCTTCTCGTTCCTGTTCGTTGATATCTTCGACACCCTCGGCACGCTGATCGGTGTTGCCACCAAGGCGAAGATGCTCGATAAGGACGGCAAGCTGCCGGGCATCAAGCCCGCTCTGCTGGCAGACTCGATTGCAACCTCCGCAGGTGCAATTCTGGGTACTTCCACCACCACCACCTTTGTTGAGTCCGCATCCGGCGTTGCAGTCGGCGGCCGTACCGGCCTGACCGCTCTGGTTACCGGCATCCTGTTCCTTGTATCCACGCTGTTTGCGCCGATCTTCACCGCCATCCCGTCCTTCGCAACCGCTCCGGCGCTGATCATGGTTGGCTTCCTGATGGTAGGCACCGTAACCGAGATCAACTTCGATCTGGACAACCTGACCGAGTCCATCCCGGCTTATCTCGCCATCATCGCTATGCCGCTGTTCTACAGCATCTCCGAGGGTATCTCTCTGGGCGTTATCTCCTACGTTCTGCTGAATGTTGCAGCCGGCAAGGGCAAGAAGGTTGCTCCGCTGATGTACGTTCTGGCAGTACTGTTCGTACTCAAGTACATCTTCCTTTAATTAAGAAATCGTAAAGATACAGAAGGCTGCCGAAGCTCGCTTCGGCAGCCTTTTTTGTATGGCATGAAAATCATGGTGAATATCAGAGGAAATACGCGAAAACAGTGGGGATTGCAGTTGAACGGTGTCGATACTTGACAGAAAACGTAGGAGTTAGTACGATAGAAACTTACTACAATCCAGCTGCTTCTAAACCCCTGTAATTACGCTGTTTTCAGAGTGGTTAGAAGTGGATAAATGCCGAGAAATGCAGGCAACTTGTGCATTATTTCTACACTACTCCTACATCTATATTCCTACACAAAGTCAGCCTCCTCGTTGTGCTGAGTGCCTTTGTTGGTGCTCCCACTTCGGGGAGGCTTTTCTTTGTTTTTACAAGCTATTTTATTTTTTCGATTTCGTCTTTCAACCACTCAAATTCTCTCTGGGTATAAACCTTTTCAGTGATGTCAGAGATCTTGTGACCGACCATATATTTGATTGCGTACTCGTCAACGCCGTACTTCTTTGCCATCGTCACAAAGTGTTTGCGACCATCATGCGGTCTATGCTCGGGGTTCAAATTCAATTCATCTCGAATCATGCTGAAGCCTTTTTGGTATCGAGCATAAGTGAGTGCAGTGTTTTTGCTGCGAGCATTCGGATTAACATAGTTGAGCAGATACAGACTCCCAAGCTCCTGCGCCTCTTTATATTTTTGTTTGACCAAATGACGGATCTTCGAGTGAATTGGAACGACACGATCGGTACCGGCATCAGTTTTGATACCGCCTCGGAAAGTCCAGTTTTCCAAATCTACATTTTTTAATTCAAGCAAACCAAGTTCTTGGGGACGCCAACCAGAATAGCACTGAATAAGCAGGACATCTACAAGCATTTTATCATCAGTGTGTTCCCAAAGCAAGTCCATCTCTTCTTCCGTAAAAGGAATATGCTCGTTCTTAACTGTGACGATTTCTTTGATTGTTTCCTCACTGAGGTTAAAAGTTCGCGAATAGTTCCGGTCAACAAGCTCGTACTCCAAGGCATAATCCAGCATCAAGTTAAACAAAGACTTAATCTGGTTCTTCATGGATGCACTTGGTGTCTTCTCTTCGCCTCGAACCTTCGATAAGCCTTCGTCCATACAACCTTTTACATGACGAGCGCGGACATCTTTGACTCGCATATCATACACGGCCGAGCAATACCCCCATGCTGAAGCTACTGAACGAGTGCTTTTAACTGTCTTCTCGTATTCAGCAAGCCATTTCTCGTAAAGTTCCTTCATAGTAATAGACGGTTCAAGGTCGTAAGGGTTCTTATTGTACTCGACGAGGGCGGCGTAGGCATCGTTGTATGTCGAAAGTATGACTCCGGTTTAAGAGGCTTGCAGATAGGCCGTCCGTTCGAATCCTTTCCGACACTTATCATAGCTCGAAATGGGTTGCGGAGATTCCGATTCTTGATCTCACTGATCTGCCCGAAACCATTTGGCAGTCTACGGCGTTTGTTATTCTTATTCCGAGGTTTTCTCGGTTTTATATTTGGTTGCAATGGAAATCCACAGTGAGGACAAGAAATTGCTTTGTCGCTTACTTGTAATTCGCATTCAGGGCATTTCATCAACACTATTATCACCTTCCCCATTGATTTGCTATTAGTAATCATATATCATAAGTGTAGGAATGTCAACTCCTACATTCAAACTTTTTAATCAGAGAAAAGAGAAAGCATATATGATTAGTGATAACCAATCAATCTGCCCAAAGTGCGGAGGGCAGCTTAAATACTACGATCATGTTCAAAGATTGGTACGGACGAAATTCGGCAACAAAAAATGGGTAGCTATCAGAAGACTTCGGTGCTGTAAATGTCATGCAGTTCATCGGGAGCTTCCTGACTTTATATTTCCGTATAAACAGTATGAAGCAGATATTATTATCGGCGTGCTTGAAGGTCTTATTACTTGTGAGACTTTGGGTTTTGAAGATTATCCTTGTGAAATGACGATGATTCGCTGGCGCTTGTTTCCACCGAGGTTGTTTTTACTAAAAGCCGTTCCTAACCTAAAATAGCGGTTGAAAGGAGGCAAACGCCAATGGAAGAAATTATATTTGCATCTGGGTCTGTCCCGGTGGCAGTTGCAGCACGAGTCTACGGGAAAGACGCATCCTGGATTCGAGCCGGCATCGTATCTGGGTGGCTACCGATCGGAAAAGCTACTCGGAGTGGAAAACTCGTTACGAATTTAGAGGAAATGAACTCTAAGTATGGACGCATCAACTTTTATATTTCGCCTAAGCTCCTCTGGCAGGAGACCGGCTATATATGGAGGGGTGAACGCGTATGAGTACATTGATACGACCGGAACTTTCCGAAACTAATCGTTACTGGATCGAGAAACACCGCTATTACGAATTGAAGCATTTCTGCTTACAGTATCCGCTATGGCGTCATGCGTACAATTCGTTGATAGACTATCCGGGTTCATGGCCGCAATTAGTTCCGCCCTGTAAAACGAATGTTGTTAGTGATCCCGTTACCAAGCATATTGGTGAGAGGCTGTACTATGCCGACCGTATGAAGATGGTGGAACAGGTTGCAAAAGAAACGGACGAAGAGCTTTCATGTTATATTTTGGAAGCTATAACGGAGGGTATTTCATACGACCATTTGAAAGCCAGAACCGGCATCCCATGTTGCAAGGATGTTTATTACGACTTGTACAGACGGTTTTTCTGGCTGCTTAGTAAGGAGAGACAGTAATGAAGATTGTAGATATTGCAGTGAAAAAAGTCTATCGCTTCAACTGCCCGAATTGCCAGAGTAGGCTTGAAGCCGACAGCAGTGAGCTGACAGACATCGGAGGCAAAGTAAGCAAGTTCTATTGCCCCGTATGCCGTAAAGACCGATATATAACCTGGTCTGACTTACGGAAGAAGATCGTCTACGAGGGTTCGCAAGAATAACAGTGTCCTTTATGGAGAAGTGAGAGCTGATGCACTATAGCATTGGCTCTTTCTTTTTTCTAACTTAGATTAAAACCCGGATGGAGGTGACAGGTATATGTGTTAAATTAGTATCTGGAAAAATCCCCGGGTTGAAATTTTTGAAAAACAATTTGAAAGGAGATCACCGTGGAAGTTGTCTATGTAGTTATCGGAATTATGATTGGGTTTGCCGTCTCATCTATCATTCGCCGAAAGCATCCAGTTGGTTTTTTGCGTATTGACAAGTCTGATCCGGACGGACCCTATCTTTTTCTTGAACTGAAAAAGAGCGTTAATGAAATTATAGCTCAAAGAACTGTCCTATTAGAAGTGAAGCGTGAAGACTTTATTCCGCACAAATAACACTTCCTTTTATGGAACCCTATTAAAACGAAAGGAGAAACGAATATGGGTGAAGAAAACAGAAGTTTGTTGGAAGAGGAGATCAAAGCCGAAATTAAACGCTTGGGATCTCTCGAATCCGGAAGTCAGGAGCATACCACAGCAGTGGATAGCTTGACGAAGCTGTACAAACTGAAGCTCGAAGAGGACAAGAACACCTATGAGCGTCTGGACAAGATCGAGAATCGTGAAATCGATCAAGAGTCCAAGACGGCTCAAATGGCAGAGTCTGTCAAAGATCGATACTTCAGATTTGGTATGGCTGCCGCTGAGCTGGTGCTGCCGTTGATGTTCTACGGCGTTTGGATGAGACGAGGTTTTAAGTTCGAACAGGACGGAACTTTCACCTCTCAGACATTCAGAGGTTTATTCAGTCGATTCAGACCGACTAAGAAATAAACCGGTTCCAAAAGCGGAGAGTTCGTGCATACAACACGTTCTCTTCGTTTTTCTCCTGCTCGAAATTTACAAGGGCTATTGTGAGAGATGTAAAAGTGCTTTTTATCTCTTGATAAAATACTGATGGCCGCTATACTTAATAGTGCCACACAATATCAAGGAGGTAATTTGCAATGAGCTTTTTTAACGACGCGCAGAGAGACGGTTTACTTACTGGACGGTATATTTGCAGTGAATGCGGAGGACTTATGGAATTTGAAGACGAGTGGGAAGATACTTTAGTATGCCCGGCTTGCGGTCACTCCGTCGATTTAGAGCATTACGGTATGGAGAACGATGAAGAATATGATGCTCTATATCCGACCAGAGATCAGATCTGCGACGACTAATTAAGACTATTAGCAAAGGGGAAGGAGTCCTGACGAGGGCTCTTTCTCTTTTCTTTTTATAGGTGATGGATATGCGATACCATTTTGACAAACCGGAAATTTACTTGACCTTGTATGGCGAGCGTTATATTTGTGAGCATCCGGTTTACAATAGCTGCACTCTCTACAGAATTGAAGAAAGAGGTTTAGCAGTAATTCAGCAACGATTTGACTCCGAGACGAAAAGTACATGGTGGAGCGAAGTTGACCCTTGGATTACTGACGCTTTATATTTGCACCCTGATTTTCGAGAATACTTTGAAATGAGGGCTGGGACTTGTACGGACGGACTATACCCTACTGTAACGGTTCGCCAAATTATGTGGGCATTAAAAATGAAGCCTATTCAGAAAGAACGATGGGAAACCGTATTCGATAGACGGGATATCTAAGCGCAAAAAACGCATCTCCCTTTATGAAAAACTATTGAATTTTGAAGGGAGACATGGATTATGAAAACACTAAAGAACAAGCTATATGCTGTAGTATTACTTATTTGTGGGTACTTACCGGTACTTATCGACAAAGATGCAACAGCATTAGTATTCTTTGCGTTTATCGCAATACCGTTGTTCTTTGCAAAAGAAAACTGGATTTATTGAGGATTGAGCCGCCAACAACGGCTCTTTTCTTTTCGCCAAAATTACAACCCCTATTGTGGAAAACGATGCTATTCGAAAGGAGTAAAAGGAGCATGGACGAAATGAAAATTGGTTCTAAATTCACTACGAGCATTATCTCGAAATTGGCGAGTTTGGCAATCCGAAAGAAATTTGGTTATGATGTAAAACTGAATTTGAATGAGGTAAAAGCCACAGTCGTTGACGGAAAGACGCATGTTCATCTGGATATAGATGCCGATCTTGAGAAAGATGAACTTACTAAAATCCTGAAAAGTATTGGTTTGTAAAATCTGAAAGGAGCTGCTAACAACGGCTCTTTTCTTTTGCCGCGCGAAATTTACAAGTCTTATTATGAGAGACGGGTTAGCTCAGTTGGTAGAGCGCCACACTTCCGTGGAGGTCGTCGGTTCGAATCCGATACAGTCTCTCTTGCTTTTTATTTTCGCATGAAAGGAGAAAAGACATGAGCATCGATCAGCTTGATTTAATCTTGTATGACATGTACCGCATGGACGCTTGGCTGCCGCCTTTGTTTGGTAAATGGACTGAAGATTATAAAAAAGCGAGTTACTCACAATGGGCTGTCGACGAGCTCAGAGATTTTATCGCCGAACAGATTTACCCTCGAAGAGAAGGGTCTATTGATGAATTCTGTAAGCTCACGCATGAATTTATGATGAAGACCGCTAAGTATGCGAGGGTGAATCCAAACACGAGTCTTATGTTTCGATCTGCCAGTGAAATGGCAGCGAACATTTTAGACCTACTAAGGGCTATGGAATAACAAAAAAACATGAAAGGAGAAAAGACATGAGTAAGAACCAAGCAATTCAAAAGTTGCTGCATAAGTCAGGGCTTTGTATCAGGAAATACTCACCTGTTGCATTGTCTTGTGTAGCATCAGCCGGCGTGGTAGTCACGGCAATTGCAGCAGCCAAAGCGACCCCACGAGCAGTAGCGTTAGTTTACGCAGACAGTCGCAAAAAGCATGATGGCGATCCATATGCGTACACCAAGAAAGAGGCGTTCATCGCTGCATGGAAATGTTATATTCCGGCGGTAGCATTTGGGGCTTCTACTATCGCTTGCATTATGGGCGCTAATGCACTAAACCGACGTCAACAGGCAGCACTAACAAGTGCATATGCGCTTGTCCAAAGTTCTTATAAGGAGTATAAGGACAAGCTGAAAGAGCTCTATGGTGAGGAAGCTCATAATGCTATCGTAGATTCTATCGCCAAAGAAAAGTGCAAGGACATCAGTATCTCTGCTAATGGAGGTTGGTACGATTCTTCTCTCGATTTTGGTGAAAGCATGGAGCCAGAAGTCTCCCGCACTTTCTACGATAGCTTTTCACAAAGATATTTTGAGTCGACCATCGAGAAGGTCATTCAGGCTGAGTACCATCTGAACCGCAATTTCATGTTTGCAGGTGTTATTCCTCTAAATGATTTTTACGAGTTTCTCGGACTTGAAAAGACGGAACTCGGAGATGCCGTAGGATGGTCAAGCTGTAATGGCGATATTTATTGGATCGACTTTAACCATCACCGACTCACTTTGGATGACGGCATGGAGATATATGTTATCGACATGGTTTTTGAGCCTACAGCTGAGTGGATGGAAGATCTGTAAGTTCGCAAAAAATACATTTCACTTTATGAAAACGAAAAGGAGGTTTCGCTTTATGAATAATGCAAAATTGGTTAAAATCCTGGGTCTTGTCGCTACCGCAGTAGGTATGGGGGCTACGCTCCTCACTGACTGGGTGAACGAGAAGAAGATGGAAGAAAAAATTGATGAACGCATCAATGAGAAGCTTGCCGCACTTAGCGATGAAGAAGACGAGGAGTCCTAACAAGGGCTCTTCCTCTTTATCCGAACGATATGTGTGATGCAAGCACGGCTGTTTCGATTATCCAACGATATGTTGGTGAGCATCTGTTCAGTCCATCCTTCACATGGCCAAAGTATGAATTCAGAAAAAGGTCATATCAGCAATGGGCTGCATATGAAATCTGTCATCGAATCTTGGACAAGCCTTTTGATGATCCAATCACCGTCATCGAAAATTTCATGTTCGAGATGGCTATGTATGCTTGTTACGGCGAGGACGAGCAGCGTAGCTTTATATTTCAGAGTGCAGTCGAAACAGCTGAAGAATTAAGTCTACTATTTGTTTAACCGAAAGGAGAAAACCATGCCTAAACAAAGTTTAGCAAGCATTGCCAAAGGTGTACGGACGGCAATGAAAAAACATAGTCCTGAAATTCTCACCGGTATTGGAATTGCCGGTATGATTACCACCACTGTTATGGCGGTAAAAGCAACTCCCAAAGCTCTGATTCTGCTTGAAGAGAAAAAAGACGAGCTGGATACGGACAAGCTTGAGCCGAAGGACATCATCAAGACGGCTTGGCCTTGTTATATTCCAGCTGCCGTTGTAGGTTCCATCTCTGTCTTCTGCCTGATTGGGGCAAGCTCGACTAATCTTCGTCGAAATGCTGCTCTGGCAACGGCATATACCCTCTCAGAGTCTACTTTGAAGGAGTATCAGGAAAAAGTTGTTGAGACAATTGGTGAGAAAAAAGAACAGTCCATTCGAGACTCTGTGTCGAAAGACAAGATGATAAAGAATCCTGTTCGAGAAGTGATTCTCACTGAAAACGGCGGCAACACAATCTGTTATGATGTCTTGTCCGGCCGATATTTCAAGTCTGACAGGGATAAGATTACCAGGGTCATGAATGAACTGAATCGGCAGATGCGTGACGAAATGTATGTCACACTAAACGATTTCTACTATGAACTCGGTTTAGACGGAACCAAGATGGGCGATATGCTCGGATGGAACATTGATAAGGGTTACATTGACCTTGCTTTCTCGTCCCAGCTGGATGCAAATGGCACCCCTTGCCTGGTGATCGACTATCAGGTAGCACCAGTTTACGACTATCAGTAAATTTGCCGCGCGAAATTTACAACTTATTTAATGGAAGAACATTCCACAATTTCACACATTTGAAAGGAGATTTCACAATGAACAACAATGAGATTATGAACAACGAGGTCGTTGAAGCTACCGAAGAGGTTATCGAGAACGCTGGTTTGAGCAAGGGCGTAAAGATTGCTGCGGGTATCGGCTTGAGCGTAGTTGTAGGCGTGGTCGTCTACAAGTATGTAGCAAAGCCGGTGATCGCAAACATCAAAGCCCAGATCGAGCAGAAGAAGATGGCTGCTGAGGAGAATACGGTTATCTTGGAAGAATCTGATGTTGCCACTGAAGACAACTAAAAATGCGAATTTGAGAAGTTCGGATAAGGGAGAGTACCTGTAACAAGGTGCTTTCCCTTTTTTCTTTATCTCTCGAAAGGAGGAAAAAATATGCAGCAGTATCAATACGACGGTCCTGTTATGCGATTCGATGATTGCGTACAACATCGCTGGAAAGCAACTACTGTTGCTCCGACGGAAGCGAAAGCGAAGAGCAATCTCGCCTATCGATATAAAAAAGAAAACGGCTTGATGCCGAACACAAAAATTACTCTGCCCGGTAAGCTGATTCCGGCATAAGAAAGGAGATCACCCAGTGGAAGATTACAAGTCTAATTCTGATAAAGCTCGTCAGGAGCAGCAGTCAGAAAAGAAAGTTGAGGCGGTTATTACCGGGGCTGCAAAAACTCGAAAAAAAGGCGAGATGCAAAAATTCGCAGATGTCTTTATTGCAGAAGATGCAAACAATGTCAAATCTTATATTTTGATGGAGGTCATTGTGCCTGCTGTCAAGAAAGCGATTTCTGACATTGTCACTACCGGTATCGACATGATTCTGTACGGCGAGGCAGGTCGCAGCAAGAAAAACGGAACGGCATCTAAGGTGTCTTATCGGAACTACTACGATCAAGGCACAGACAGAGTGCGTGCAGGTTCCGTTGGCAACAGACGCAATACACCTGATTATGATGATATTCTCTTCGATACCCGTGGAGATGCGGAAGCGGTTCTCGATGCAATGAACGATATCATCAGTCAGTATGGAACGGTGAGTGTATCCGATTTCTATGATCTCGCTCGTGTTCCCAATGATAACTTTACTATGAACCGCTATGGTTGGACAAATATTGGCGGTGCAACTGCGGTACGGGTTCGAGACGGTTATATTCTGAAACTGCCTCGTGCAATCCCGCTGAATTGAAAGGAGAAAAAATAATGCTTGAATGTAAAATTTGTGGCACTAAATTCAATGCCGTTATCGAGAGACATTATCTTGCTCGTGATAACGGAAAAACTGGGCTGGCAGTTGCCTTTGGCTCTACTGCTGAAGAATGCCTGTATGATGCATTTGACTGCCCGATGTGTGGTTGTCAGGTAATCGCAAAAGAGCGTAAGCGTGATTATATTTCGTTTGTCAAGGAGGATGAAGATGATGAACAGATCTGAGACTCTTGATAAAGCAAAGGCTTGTGTATGCGGGCAGAGAGAGAATGAATACGGCTCTCCGGAAGATAATTTCGCCGCTATTGCTGGCTTTTGGAGCGTCTATAAAGGCATTGAATTCACTGCAAATGATGTTGCCATGATGATGGCACTTCTTAAGATTGCACGAATCCGGACAGGCACGGCTACGGACGACAGCTATGTCGATTTAGCGGGTTATGCTGCCTGTGGTGCAGAAATCAATTCCAACAAATAACGAAAAGGAGATTTTATAAACATGAAAAATAAGACTGAAATCATGAAGAGCGTGAACGGCGTGGCTTCCAAGACCGTTATGAAGCTCAAGAAACACAGCCCTGAGATTCTCGTTGTGGCTGGTATTGCCGGTACGGTCGTAAGTGCCGTCCTCGCCTGCAAGGCTACCACTAAGGTGGCAGAGATTCTCGATGAAACTAAGGATACTCTTGATACTATCCATGATGGAATGGAAACTGGTGCAATCAACGGTCAGGAGTATACGACTGAGGACGGCAAGAAGGACACGGTTGTGGTCTATGCTCAGACAGGAATGAAGCTTGCAAAGCTTTATGGCCCCGCCATCATTCTTGGCACGCTGTCCATTACCAGCATTCTGGCATCCAACAATATTCTTCGCAAGCGCAATGTTGCTCTCGGGGCGGCTTATGCTGCAATCGATAAGAGCTTCAAGGAGTATCGTGGTCGGGTCATCGAGCGTTTCGGTGAGCAGGTCGACACTGAACTGAAATATGGCATCAAAGCGAAGAAGTTCGAGGAGATCGAAGTTGATCCCGAGACCGGTAAGGAGAAGAAGGTCAAGAAGACTGTGATGGTCGCTGACCCTAATCTCCAGAGCGATTATGCTGTATATTTCGACAGCAAGAGCCGCAACTACGAAACCAATCCCGATTACAACCGCATGTTCCTCAAGGCACAGCAGGCATTTGCAAACGACAAGCTTCAGACCCGTGGTCACCTCTTCCTGAATGAGGTTCTGGACGATCTGGATCTTCCTCGTACCCCTGCTGGTCAGATTGTCGGTTGGACAAAGGATGGTCCGGACGGCTATGTTAATTTCCGCATCGTTGAGGTAGAGCGTGAGACCGAGGATGGTCGTCATGAGCCGGCGCTTCTGCTCGACTTCAATGTTGAGGGTAACATCTGGGAAAAGATGTAATCAACCACCTTCAGACTTGGACTGGGGGTGATATTTTTAATGTAAAGGAGTTTTAATAATGCGCATCAAACCACGAGCGATAGCCGCCGTTCTCTGCATGATATTCTTTGTTGGTTTTGCAGTATGCGGTGTGGTTCGCTCTACAGATAAAGAAACATCGGAGATCAAGCAATCTTATCCGGTTCTTGCGGAGGCAGAGCCAGTGATTATAGCGGATCTTCTGATGGAATCTCCTAACTTAACACCTGAAGTGAAGAATGAGCCGGACTATCCTCTTACACAAGAAGAAATCGACCTCATAGCACTCGTAACCATGGGTGAAGCTGAAGGAGAAACAGAACTGGGAAAACGCTTGGTCATTGATACAATTCTTAACCGTATTGACCATCCATCTTTCCCGGATACTGTGTACGATGTTATTTATCAACCCAATCAGTTCAGTGTGATGTGGAACAGCAGGATTGATCGTTGTTATGTCATGCCTGAGATTGTTGAGTTGGTAAAAGAAGAACTTTTGGAACGGACAAATTACGATTGTGTGTTCTTCATGGCCGGAGGATACAGCAAGTATGGTGAGCCTTTGTTTCAGGAGTGTTGTCACTACTTTTCGAGTTATGACTGAAAGGAGAACATAAAATGAAAGCTTTGTTTTCGTACATTCTTTCCACTATGGCAGGGCTTTGCCTCGTAGGAGGCATTGCTGTTCTCTCCGGTGGAAAGGAGTAAATAATGGATATTCTGGATGACTTCATCTCAACCGTCGATGCCATGTTGGACAGTCGGCGGAAAAGACACATTACTGGCGGGATTCTTCTGAGTGCAGCATTGCTGTTCGGAGGTCTCGCCATTACTGTTGTTACAATTCAAACTGACGAGGAGGAATACGAAGATGAGTAAAACCGGTTTCGCTATGTTTCTGGCTGGAGCCACGGTAGGCGCCGCAGCAACATGGCTTTGTCTTAGACGGTATTACGAGCAGATTGCACAGGAAGAGATCGATTCTGTGAAAGCGGCATTTGCCGAAAAAAAGCCCGTAAACACTAATATCGCCAAGAATGAAAAGAGCAATGAAAAGCAGGAGGAAAATCAGCATAAGGCAGATATTGCCAAGCTGAAACCCGACCTGGTGAATTATGCCGCTAAGCTTCAGGAAGAGGGCTATACCAATTACACGGAGCACAGCAAGAAAAATACTGAAGAAAAAAAGGATGATCCTATGCCCAATGAACCTTATGTCATCTCTCCGGACAATTATGGTGAGAATGACAATTACACGCAGATCAGTCTGGTCTATTATGCAGGTGACGAAGTCCTTGCCGACGATGAAGATGAAGTCGTCGAGGATATTGAGGACACTGTTGGCGAGGACTTTGCTGAACATTTCGGAGAGTATGAGGACGATTCGGTCTTTATTCGTAACGACCGTCTGAGATGCGATTATGAAATTCTCAGAGACAATCGCTCTTTCTCCGATGTGGCTGAAGGCTCCAACTACTAATAGGAGGATTGAATGACTGAAATTGAGCTGAACAATGAATATTTTGAGTGGATGTGTCAGCTCGTATGTAACGAACGATATAGCCGGAGGCTGTCTTATCAGAAGCTTCTTCGTCATCTGCATAATATTGATTTTCAATATATGCTGCCGATGGACGGAAATCGAGCAGAAGATGGGATAGACCTCCGGTATCGTTTTGGTTATGAAAAAGAATACGAGGGTCTTATGATTGCCAGTTATCTGGATAACCGCCCTTGCAGTGTATTGGAGATGCTTATTGCCTTAGCGTTTCGTTGCGAAGAACATATTATGACCGACCCGGATATCGGTAACCGCATGGGACAGTGGTTCTGGAACATGATTGTTAGTCTGGGTTTAGGGTCGATGAGTGATTCTCGATTTGATGCGGCGTATACGGACGATGTAATATCTCGATTTATGAACCGCAAATATAAGCGAAATGGCGAAGGCGGTTTGTTTACCGTCGAACGCTGCAAGTATGACATGAGAACTGTTGAAATTTGGTGGCAGATGAATTGGTATTTGGACAGCATCCTATGAAGGAGAATTACCATGATTCATACGCAAGTGTACGGGTTTTTTCAGACATGCTTACCCGACCAGGCAAAGGAGGTAAAAGAATACTTCCCAAATGGTAAAAACAGCATTCGAATTCGCAAAACCAATGGACAGGAATTTATATTTTCGTTGAGAGAGCCGAAGGCTTGGAAGTTTGAAACGATCGATCAATTTCTTGCCGACATGAAAGGAGAAAAGAAACATGGATGAAATGATTCGTTATATTTTCGGAAGTCTTCGCTGCTCCGAAACTGCGATGCGTGTGTTTGCTAAGACGCTCAGAAAACAGAGGTCTTTCAATTGCAGCACCGTCATGGTCGCCACGGTTATGACTGTGCACATGCTTATCCAGGACTTGGAGATTCGCAGTATGCGTGACGAGATCGGGAACCTTAAAAACGAAATCAAGGAGCTTAGAAAAACGGAAGGAGACTAAAGAACTTCGATGATCGACTTTTTAATGATTTCGACCCGTAGTACGAAGCGTGGTGTAATAGAAATCTATCCGAAGTTTATCATTAAGAAAAGCTCCGACCTGATGATTAGAGGCGGTGACTTCTATGCCATTTGGTTAGAAGACCGAGGTTTATGGTCTACGGATGAGCAAGATGCGCTCCAGCTTATTGACCGGGAACTTGACAAGTATGCAGAGGAAAACCGCAAAAACTTTGATTCAAGTATTAAAGTTCTGCACATGTGGGATTCCGAATCCGGAATGATCGATTCGTGGCACAAATACTGTCAAAAGCAGATGCGAGACTCTTTCCACATGCTTGATGAGAAACTTATATTCTCCAATACTCCGACGAACAAAAAAGACTATGCAAGTAAGCGGCTGAACTACCCCCTTGAGGAAGGGACCACGGATGCATGGAATAAGCTGATGTCCACAATTTACTCTGAAGAAGAGCGAACGAAAATTGAATGGGCTATTGGTTCTATTGTCTGTGGAGAGTCGAAAAAATTGCAGAAATTTATGGTTCTGTACGGTGCAGCAGGTACGGGTAAGTCTACAGTTCTGAATATTGTTCAGCAACTCTTTGAAGGATATTACTCGGTCTTTGATGCTAAGGCACTGGGTTCATCCAGTAACTCCTTTGCGCTGGAGGCATTTAAGACAAACCCACTTGTGGCGATTCAGCAT
The DNA here is from genome assembly GCF_003481925.1 of Butyricicoccus sp. OF10-2. Lineage (NCBI taxonomy): Bacteria > Bacillati > Bacillota > Clostridia > Eubacteriales > Butyricicoccaceae > Butyricicoccus > Butyricicoccus sp. OF10-2. The sequence goes on from NZ_QUMC01000001.1 coordinate 95,503, forward strand.
GATGGTGATCTGTCTCGTATTGAGGATAACACCCGACTGAACAGTTTGGTTTCTCACGAACTGATGACAGTAAACGAAAAGTTCAAATCGACCTATGCAAACCGCTTCAAGTGCTTCCTGTTTATGGGCACCAATAAACCGGTCAAGATTACGGACGCAAAGTCAGGTCTCATCAGACGATTGATCGATGTATCCCCTTCCGGAAATAAATTGAGTCCCAAGGAATACAAGGCGGTGACAAAGCAGATCGAATTTGAGCTCGGTGCGATTGCTTATCATTGTCAGGAAGTCTATCTGGAGAATCCGGGCAGATACGATGATTATATTCCCGTGACGATGCTCGGTGCATCTAATGATTTCTATAACTTCATTATTGATTCTTACCATGTCTTCAAAAAAGAAGACGGGACAACTCTCAAAGCCTCGTGGGAGATGTATAAAACCTATTGCGATGAGGCAAAAGTCACCTTCCCATTCTCTCAGAGGATATTTAAGGAGGAACTTAAAAACTACTTCCGGGATTATAAGGAGAGATTCAATCTCGATGACGGAACTCGTGTGCGAAGCTATTACATTGGCTTTCGAACCGAGAAATTCGAGGATAAGACACTTACCGAGCAAGACGAGCCTGAGCATAAACTGATCGAATTCTTAAAACAGAAATCGGTCTTCGATAGAGAATGCGCAGATTGTCCTGCTCAGTATGCTTCGGCTAAAGAGACACCAACTTCCAAATGGGATGAAGTTTCAACTAAGCTAAGCGACTTGTCTACATCAAGATTGCATTATGTGAAAGTTCCGGAGAACCACATTGTTATCGACTTTGATATTCAGGATAAGGACGGCAATAAGTCGTATGAACTGAATCTCAAAGAAGCGAGTAAATGGCCGCCGACCTATGCTGAACTCAGTAAAAGCGGTCAGGGCATCCACCTTCATTATATTTATGCCGGTGATGTCAGCAAGCTCAGCCGAGTGTATGACGATCATATTGAAGTGAAAGTCTTCACCGGTAAGAGCTCGCTGCGCAGAAAGCTGACAAAGTGTAATGACTTGCCTATCGCAACGATCAACTCGGGTTTACCACTGAAAGGAAAAAAGCAAGTGATAAATTTTGAAGGAGTGAAGAGCGAGAAAGGGCTTAGAACGCAAATCAAGCGAAATCTGAACAAAGAGTACCATCCGGCAACAAAGCCCAGTATCGACTTCATTTACAAAATTCTTAAGGATGCTTATGCAAGCGGACTCAATTATGACGTGACGGATATGCGGAATGCTGTTTTGGCATTTGCAGCGAGCAGCACACATCAGGCGGATTACTGTATTAAGTTAGTCAACAAGATGCAGTTTAAGTCCGCAGACCAGTCAGCAGGAGCAAAAAATGATGACGCCAAGCTCGTGTTTTACGATGTTGAGGTGTTTCCGAACCTGTTCTTGGTGAATTGGAAAATCGAGGGCGATGGTAAGCCGGTGGTTCGTATGATTAACCCTACCCCGACTGAGATTGAAGAGCTGATGCGATTCCGTCTGGTTGGTTTCAACTGCCGCAGATACGATAATCATATTCTCTACGCCCGGTTGATGGGGTATACGAATGAACAGCTTTATAATCTCTCGACAAAGATCATCAACGGCAGCGCAAATTGCTTCTTTGGCGAAGCCTATAATGTGTCGTATACGGATGTGTATGACTTTTCCAGTAAGAAGCAGTCCCTTAAGAAGTTCGAGATTGAACTGGGTATTCACCATCAGGAACTTGGTCTTCCCTGGGACAAGCCTGTACCGGAGGAGCTTTGGACAAAGGTCGCCGAGTATTGTGACAATGATGTCATTGCGACAGAAGCAACCTTTAATGCTCGTAAAGCAGACTTCACGGCTCGTCAGATTCTGGCAGATGTGGCGGGGATGTCCGTCAATGATACAACGAACTCGCTGACTACCAGAATTATATTTGGTAACAACCGCAAGCCTCAGGATCAGTTCAATTACCGTTTCATGGGTGACGAGAGTCAAATCTTCGACCCTAATGCGGATCTTCCGTTTACAATGGGGCTTGAAGACTATGACGAGTTCACACAGTTCGATAAAAACCATCGTCCCATCTTTCCTGGCTACACATTCGAGGGCGGTAAGTCCGTCTACAGAGGCGAAGAAGTTGGTGAGGGCGGCTATGTATATTCTGAACCCGGCATGTACAGCAACATTGCTCTGCTGGATATTGCATCCATGCATCCGAGCAGTATCGTAGCGGAAGAACTCTTCGGACCGGAATACACAAAGCGGTTCAACGAAATTCTTCAGGCTCGTATCGCAATCAAGCATAAGGATTTTGATAAAGCCAAGAAAATGCTGGGCGGTGCATTGGCTAAATACCTGACTGACGAAAATGCAGCGGCTGATTTGGCGCAGGCTCTGAAGATTGCAATTAACTCGGTATATGGTCTGACTTCAGCCGGGTTTGAAAATCCGTTCCGAGATAATCGTAACAAGGATAACATTGTTGCTAAACGAGGGGCCTTGTTTATGGTCAATCTCAAGCACGCTGTTCAGAGTCAGGGCTTTACTGTAGCGCACATCAAAACCGACTCCATCAAGATTCCGGACGCAACGCCTGAGATCATCAAGTTTGTGACTGAGTACGGCAAACTGTATGGGTACAACTTTGAGCACGAAGCAACCTATGATCGTATGTGTCTGGTGAACGATGCAGTTTATATTGCTCGATATGCTACGGTTGAGAAGTGCTGCGACCTGTATGGGAAAAAGTACATCGACTCCGCAAAAGATATTTGCAAGGAGAACAAGAAGCATCCGTATGCATGGACGGCGACTGGCACTCAGTTCCAGATTCCTTATGTCTTCAAGACACTTTTCAGCAAGGAGAACATCGAGTTCGAGGACATGTGCGAGACGAAATCTGTGACGTCCTCGCTCTATCTTGACATGAACGAGGCTCTGCCGGATGTAAGTGCCCTCGAAGCGGAAAGAGATAAACTGTGGAAACAGATTACCGATTCTAAACGCATGACTGAGCCGATGCCCACGGAATGCGAGCGTGTCGAAGAACTAACGGACGAAATCGCCAAGGGTCACGACTACCACTTCATCGGAAAAGTCGGACAGTTCTGCCCGATTAAGCCTGGCTGCGGAGGCGGTATCCTGCTTCGCGAGACTGAAAACAAGAAGACAGGCGAAAAGGGTTATGCTGCTGCTACGGGTTCTAAGGGCTTCAGATGGCTCGAATCCGAGATGGTAAAGCAGCTGGACAAGCAAGGTGACATTGACCGTGGTTATTACAACAACATGGTAGATGAAGCAATCAAGTCTCTGTCTGTTTATGGCGACTTCGAACGCTTTGCAGCAGACGAACCGTATGTTTCGGATAACACACCTCCGTGGTTCGGAGCCGGCGAGCCTCATGAAGAGGATACTACTCCGTTTGATGTGAGGTGAGGAGTGCAGGACTTGCCCATTTCCATGCGATAAACGCAAAAATTGAAAGGAGAAACTAATTATGGCTTATAAAGCAGTAGACAACATCATCATCGAGAATGCTCGAATTATCTTCCGCAACTTTAAGGGTGAGGAGTCCAAGTACAATCGTGCTGGCTCCCGCAATTTCTGCGTGGTCATTGAAGATCCCGATATGGCGCAGAAGCTTATTGAGGATGGCTGGAATGTTCGTGTTTTAGCTCCTCGTGATGAGGACGAGGCTCCTCGCCATTATATTCAGGTGGCGGTCAGCTTCGACAACATCCCCCCGAAGGTTATCATGATTACTCGTCGGGCTAAGACTCAGCTGGATGAGGAGTCTATCGGAACTCTGGACTTTGCAGAGATCCGCAATGTTGACCTGACGATCCGCCCCTACAACTGGGAGGTCAATGGCAAAACCGGAGTCAAGGCGTACCTTAAGACGATGTATGTCACCATTGAGGAAGACGAATTCGCTGAAAAGTATGCCGAAACTGAGGGTCCTGAGGAGATGCCCTTCTAAAGGTGAATAGGTGCCAGCTTAGTACATGTCTGGTTAAATGTCCAGTAAGGTCTCGATTAGGTGTGCACGCCTATGATGGTAAGAGGAAACAGCCTATTCCCCTTTAGTAACCGAAAGGAGGTAAAGCCATGTTGTGGCAGAAAAAGAAGAAACGCAAAAAGGCTACCAAGCCTAAAGCAGTTACTTTAGTTGCTCCTCAGCAGCCGGTGGAAGAGATTCCGCAAACGACTGAGCCTGAGGAAAAAGAAGAAACGCCAAAGCAAAAAAAGCCCGCTGGGGAAAAATACAAAAAGGTTTTGTCTCCGGAAAAAGCTTTCTTAGATGCATTCGGACGATTGACCAATCGACATCGGGCTTGGGATGTTTGGCGTGACTTCATCACTATGTTCGCTTGTTCGCTATCTAATCCTCTCGATAAGGAGCACCGGGATAAGCGAGAAGCGTTATATTTGGAAATCATCAAAAAGTACAATAAGCAGGAACAAGAGGTGTTTCCTGAACTGGCTGCTCAGACTGTCTTGGCTTTGGAAGAAAATCCGGAGCAGGACTTTCTGGGCAGCATTTTTATGTCTCTCAATCTCGGCAACGAGCATAATGGACAGATCTTTACGCCGTATCATGTCTGCGAGCTAATGGCTGAAATGATGATGGACGACACGGTAAAAAAGGTAGAACAGGACGGTTATATTTCAATTAACGATCCGTGCTGCGGAGCTGGGGCCACATTGATTGCCGGAATCCACGCTGCAAGGAAGCAGTTGGAAAAAGCAAACCTGAACTACCAAAATCATCTTCTCGTCGTTGCACAGGATATCGATGAAACAGTGGCGCTTATGTGTTATATTCAGCTTTCACTTTTGGGGGTAGCAGGATATGTAAAGGTCGGAAACTCTCTGACAGAACCGATGACGGACAACGACAATAAAGAGAACTACTGGTTCACGCCAATGTATTATTCTAATGTCTGGGTGCTGCGTCGGATCTTCGGAGGGCGCTGATGGCAGGTATATCACTTCGAGACTATCAAACAGATGCCGTTGAGAGAATGAAAAACGGCTGCATTCTCTGTGGCGGTGTCGGTAGTGGCAAATCCAGAACAGCTTTAGCCTATTACTACAAGCAAAATGGCGGTAAGCTCGGTACAAAGAATTATATTCGGATGCCGGGTATGCCAAAAGACCTGTACATCATCACCACGGCGAGAAAAAGAGACACTTTGGAATGGGAGGGTGAGCTTTCACCCTTCCTTCTCTCTGTTCACGCGGAAGTCAATACCTATAAAAATAAGGTCGTCGTTGATTCCTGGAATAACATTGGGAAGTACGCAACGGTTGCGGACGCTTTCTTTATATTTGACGAACAGCGTGTTGTCGGTTCAGGAGCATGGGTTAAGGCGTTCCTGAAAATTGCCAAGTTTAACGAATGGATCTTGCTGTCGGCAACTCCAGGTGATACATGGGAGGATTATATTCCTGTATTTGTTGCAAACGGCTTTTATAAAAACCGGACTGCCTTCAAGGAAGAACACATGGTCATGACTTGGGTAAACGGAAAGTATCCAAAAGTAGACAGATATTTAGGAGTCGGACGGCTTATTCGACTTCGCAATCGCATTCTTGTAGATATGGATTTCAAGCGGGAAACCTGTTCACACCATGAAGATGTTTATGTCAATTATGATGTTGCGAAGTATAAAGAGACAAGTCGTCTTCGCTGGAACCCATATAAAAATGAGCCGATTGTCAACGCCGGAGAGCTCTGCTATGTATGGAGACGCATCGTAAATGAGGACGAGTCCAGGCAAATCGCTCTAATGGAGCTGTTTGAGAAACATCCTAAAATGATCGTCTTCTATAATTTCGACTACGAGCTTGATATTCTGAAAAATCTCTACTATGGAGAAAATGTTGAGATTGCAGAATGGAATGGTCACAAGCATCAACCGATTCCAACTTGCGACAGCTGGGTGTATCTGGTTCAGTATACTGCTGGAGCCGAAGGTTGGAACTGTATTAGCACAGACACCATTGTGTTCTACTCGCAGAATTACTCCTACAAAATTATGAAGCAGTCAGCTGGGCGAACCGATCGCTTAAATACTCCGTTCAAAGATTTATATTACTACCATTTGAAGTCCCGTTCTGGCATTGATTTGGCTATCAGTCGAGCGTTAAGCGAGAAGCGGAATTTCAACGAAACCAAGTATGTCGGCAGCTATAAACCCAAAGCTGCCTGAGAAAGGAGAAAAGATGATAACAATTGATGTCGCGGAGTATTGCTCTGCTTGCATGGACTTCGATCCAGATGTTCAACGACCGCAAAAAGCATACGGAATGAGTGAAGAGATCGTCATATCCGACACGGTCATTCGATGCTCAAATCGAAATCGGTGCAAAAACATTGAGCGATACCTGAGAAAGAAGGTGACGGACGATGGCGTTGGCAAGACTGACGAAGCAATGCCGTGAATGTCCTTTTGTCGAGACCTGTGAGCACAAGGAAATGGAAGCATTGGGATATTTACCAGAACCGATTATGGCAGATGTCAAAGCCCCGGTTACTGCTGATATAGCAGTTCCCATTTTGAGAGAAACTGTAAGCCGTGTAGTAGACGGCAAAGTTGTAACAATGTATAAGGACGAGTTGGAGAAGATCCTTTATAAAGATTTATATTCTCATCTCGGACTTCAGTTTGGAGGATGAATATGCATAAGAATACCAACAATTCAGACAGAATGAATACTGTCGCTTATAAAATCGGGCAGGCTATCGCGCTGGTAGTTTGTCTTTGTGTTTCTGCCGTCGTCATTGCTTTAGCTGTGAAGTGCATCCTGTGGATTTTGTAAGGAGTTTTTGCAGATGAATGAAGAAAAGGAAGTCTATTTTGACCAGTATTGCAAATCTTGCAAATACCACGGTCTTGAAGAGTCCAAAGACCCGTGCAATGACTGTCTCGCAGAACCCAGCAATACAAATTCCCACAAACCGATGAACTATGAAAGCAAAAACAATTCTTGATGCCGAGAAAAAGGATGCGATTGATATTGCAACGGAACTTTGCTATAGCGAAGAAGTCAAGAGAAAAATTGCACAGGCAAAATCTGTTTACGAAATTGGTCGCATCCTTAAACAAGCACGGCTCGATCAAGAGTGATATTTCTGAAAGGAGAAAAGAAACATGAATCTTGAGGAGTTCAGAAAGGCACTTTCGTCAGATGCTACTGAAGAGAATGCACAACTGAAAAGACAGTTGTCAGACCTTCAGGCTGAATACCATGAAAAGCTTTCAAAACTCGAAAATGAAAACGATTCACTTAAAGAAAGTTGTCGGGTTTTATGCAATCGATGCTTTACTCTTACGAGAGGTGTTACTTGTCTATTTTGTGGTCTCGATTACCCCTGCCCTCATATGCCGGGGCTTGAGGAACAGGTGGCTATGGCTCATAAATTGAGAAAGGAGATCGAAAAAAATGACTAATGGGTATCGTAATGCTCTTGTTCAGCAAATAAAAGACGCAGGTCAAGAACTTATCAACCGAGCTGAATCGATGGTGCATCCCGAAAATGATTTAATCACTGATTTTTCCATAGTAATCCATTTCGAGCAGCATGAGGTACCTACAATCGACTACACAACCAGCGTGGTAAACAAAGTTGCTTGCGATCGGGTTATCTATCAGAAAGGAGAATCCAATGTCTCAAAAATATGATGAATATCTGGAAAAACACAGGCAAGCTGTAAAAAAGGCTTATCAGTGGATTGCTGCTTATATTCCTGAACTGACAGATGTGGAGGCGACTCGAAATATTGAGTTCCATGATATGTCGAAGAATACGCCAGATGAGTACACGCCTTATGACAACTATTTCTATGGGGAGCAAACCCCAGCAATCATCGAGGCGTTTAACCGGGCATGGCTTATGCATATCCACCGAAACCCCCATCATTGGCAGTATTGGGTCTTAATCAACGACGAACCTAAAGAAGGAACTATCCTTATCGAAATGCCGTATCCATACATTATTGAGATGATCTGTGACTGGTGGGCATTCAGCTGGATTAAAGGTGACCTTTCCGAAATGTTTGCCTGGTATAAAGACCATGCCGATTATATTAAGATGCACAATAATACTCGTTCGATTGTGGAAGAGATTCTGGAAATGATTCGGATGAAGCTTGCGGAGGTAGAAAATGCTGAAAATTGAAAACGCCGAGGTTATGGCTGGGAGCACGCCATTCGTGGTATGAGGAACCCTAAGAACTCTTGGGAGAAGACGGACTCATATCCTGCTGTTGACTGTGGAAAGTGCGGTAAAATCGAGCGAGAGGGTATTTGCACAAAAGATGACCGTGATTGTACGGGCTTTGAATGCTTTGAAGTGGGTCCGAACGATCTGAAGCTCATGACTACCCTCCGCAACGCCGGCACCGATCACCGTAAGTTCATGCGGATGATTACGGTCTATCTTGACATCACCGCCCCACTGTATTGGTGGAAGGAGTTTGACACCTACAAGGTTGGTACGGTTGCCAATTCTTGCTCGACGATGCATAAGATCGCGGATAAGGAGTTTACGCTGGCGGATTTTAGTTGCGAGCATCTGGATCGCGAACCTTATCATCGCAACTGGATCGAGAGCGTAATCGTCGATGAAGATATCACTTCGCCACACAAGGTATGGATGACACCATTTGATGTTCTTAGATGCACGATCGAGATGCTAAACGCATATCGTGAAAACTACCTTGAAACCAAGGATAAACAGGATTGGTGGCAGATGATCCAGCTTCTCCCGAGCTCTTACAACCAGCGCCGGACAGTTATGCTGAACTACGAGGTTCTGGCGAACATCTATAAGTCCCGTCGGAACCACAAGCTCGACGAGTGGCATACGTTCTGTGACTGGATTGAGAGTCTGCCTTATTCTGAGCTGATTACTGGCGAAAAGAAAGGATGAAAGATGATGAAATTCGTAGTCAATCAGCTTCCTTATTACGGAGAGCTGTGTCCACTATGGACGATGTGCAGTAAAAACGCAAAGGAACATGAATGCCCGAGATACTGGGATAAATATAAAGTCTGCTCGGATGAAAACCCACATGAATGTGAGCACCTTATCGAGACGGAGAAACTCTAATAAACGGTTTCCTGCACGAAAAATACACCCCCTATTATGAAAGGAGGTAACACACAATGAATTATTTTCTGGCAGTTAATGATCGGCAACTCGGCACTTGTTTGAGAATGCTGTTTGCTGAAAAACTTCAACCTGCTGTCCAAACCGTGTTGAACGAAAAGGGCAAGATTGAGTTTCATATTAGCATTGCAGCAGATCAGGAAGTGTTCGAAGAGCTGAACGAGCGCTACAAGATCATGATTTCGTAAGTTACTCGATTTCAAAGGTAAAGGGGCCGTAACAAGCCCTTTTACTTTTGTTATATTTGTGGTAACATACTATAAGGAGGCGATGCCGATGAAAGTCAAATCCAGAATGTCCTGTCCGGTTCGAAGAAAAGACGGCACATGGACAACTGTTATCAAAGAATTTGAAGAAGATATTCCGGATCTCGGACGAGAAGAGCTTATCTGCAACAAATGCGGACGCCCTGATTATCCGAAATGCAAGGAAACGGTTTGTGAAGCCTGGAAATACCACAAATCGAAAAATTAACAGGTTATGTAAGAGCTGAGGTTAAACCTTGGCTCTTATTTTTATGTAAAGGAGAAAATCATGCTTGCCATAGAAGCGACAAAAGCGGATATTCAGGCTGTTTATGACCGTCTTCGGGAAGCTAAGGAACAACGTCAGCTTGATATTCAAATAAACCAGGCTATTGTACTGGTGAATCGTAATCACAGGAGGAAAAAATATGACGCCGAACGACTATCAGCAGGCAGCTCTTCGCACTGCTCCAAAAGATTTACCGCCTGACCGACTTCTGCTCAATGGCTTAATGGGTCTGAACGGAGAAGCCGGCGAAGCAATTGATATTTTGAAAAAACATCTGTTTCAAGGACACGAACTTGATACTGCACATATGGCTAAAGAGATTGGAGATGTGGCTTGGTACCTTGCTGTAAGTGCAAACGCCATTGGGTATGACCTTGAAACCATCATGCAGATGAATGTGGACAAACTGAAAGCCAGGTATCCGGATGGTTTCGACGCTGAACACAGTCTGCATCGCAATCAGGATGATATTTAAGGAGGATTTTCTATGAATGAACAATTCGGAGAAAAGGTAAAAACTATTTTTGATAGCATTACCGTTCTTCAGGCAAAAGATAGCGACTTGAAACGAGATAACGCCAACATCAACGGTGACTCCCCTATGGGGGCTATGCTGCAATATGGTGCCAATACCGCCAAGGAGTACAATCTGGAGTATTTGATTAAACCTGCAATTGCAGAACTTCACCGTGATGGTTGGATTCATATACACGATCTTGACTTTTATGCATGGACAACAACCTGCACACAGATTGAGCTTCGCAAACTCTTCAAGAACGGATTCAATACCGGACACGGTCATCTGAGAGCACCCAAAAGCATCGGTTCGTATGCTGCTCTGGCTGCTATTGCCATTCAGTCCAACCAAAATGACCAGCATGGTGGTCAAAGTGTCGTCGACTTCGATTACGCAATGGCCGAGGGTGTCCGTTATACTTATCAGAAGTACCTGAAAGAGGGTTATACGATTTGCGAACGCCTCAATGATCTGAAAGATAAAGCATGGATTCTTGACTATGCTATGGAAAAGACTACTCGTGATACTTATCAGGCTATGGAGGGTTTTATTCATAATCTGAACACGATGCATTCCCGTGCCGGTGCTCAGGTTCCATTCAGTTCTATCAACTATGGCACGGATACATCTTGGGAAGGTCGTCTTGCTATTGAACAGCTTCTACTTGCTACGGAAGCAGGGCTCGGTCATGGCGAAACACCCATCTTCCCAATTCAGATTTTCAGAGTCAAGGAAGGCGTCAACTATAATCCGGATGACCCAAATTATGACCTGTTCAAACTGGCGATGAAGGTAAGTGCCAAGAGACTCTTTCCTAATTTTGCTTTCATTGACGCACCTTTTAATCTCCAGTATTACAAGCCCGGTCATCCTGAAACGGAAGTTGCTTATATGGGTTGCCGTACTCGTGTAATGGGTAATGTTTATGACCCATCTCGCGAGATCGCTCCCGGCAGAGGTAATCTGAGTTTCACATCGATCAACCTGCCTCGACTTGGAATTGAATCTAAAGGCGACTACCTTGCTTTCTTCAAACTGCTGGACAAAATGCTCGATGCGACGATGCAGCAGCTTCTCTGCCGATATAAAATTCAGGCTTCGAGAGTGGTTCGTAACTTCCCATTTCTCATGGGAGAAGGTGTCTGGATGGACTCTGACGGGCTTTCCCCTGATGATATGGTTGGAGAGGTCTTAAAACACGGAACGCTGTCTATCGGCTTCTGCGGGCTTGCAGAGTGCCTTGTAGCGCTTAACGGTAAGCACCATGGAGAAGATGAATTCTCTCAGGAGCTTGGGCTGCGAATTGTAGGTTATATTCGTGACTATTGCAACCGTAAGAGCACTGAACTCGGCATGAATGTAACCTGTCTTGCTACCCCTGCTGAGAGCTTGGCTGGGCGGCTGCTTCGCTCTGACAGGGAGAGATATGGAATTATCAAAGGTGTTACCGATCGTGACTACTACACTAACAGTTTTCATGTTCCGGTCTATTATCATCTCCCGGCTCTTAAGAAGATCGACATTGAAGCTCCATACCATGCTCTCACCAACGCCGGTCATATTTCTTATGTAGAACTGGACGGTGATCCGACCAAAAACCTGGCTGCTTTTGAGCGTGTTGTAAGACACATGAAAGAAGCTGGTATTGGTTACGGAAGCATCAATCATCCTGTAGACCGAGATCCTGTCTGCGGTTATAACGGAATTATCAATGATACATGCCCCTGCTGCGGACGGAGCGAAGCCGATGGAGTTCCATTCGAACGCATTCGTCGTATCACTGGATATTTGGTCGGAACTCTTGACAAGTGGAATGACGCTAAGCGTGCGGAGGAGCGAGATCGTGTCAAGCATGAAGTTGATTCGAATTTCGGGAATTGAACCGGAATCCATTGTTGACGGGGAAGGAATCCGGTATGTGATATTCGCACAGGGTTGTCCACATCATTGTCCCGGCTGCCACAATCCTCAAACTCACCCGTTCGGTGGCGGAAAACTCGTGTTGATCGAAGACATACTCAATGATATTTCCAAAAGAAAAGATTGGATAGACGGCATTACCATTTCCGGAGGCGAGCCGTTCTGTCAAATTGGTCAGTGTAGTCTTATTGCTCAAAAAGCTCATGGAATGGGGCTCAGCGTTTGGTGCTACACTGGCTATCTTTTTGAAGACTTGTACGGACAGGGTGCCGAGCTGCTGAATTATATTGATGTGCTCGTTGACGGTCCGTTCGTACAGGCTGAAAAATCGTTGGGGCTTGATTTCAGAGGAAGCCGTAACCAACGAGTAATTGATATTCCGGAAAGCTTGAAAGAAGGCGTAGCAATCTTGAAACAAACTTAGAAGAAAGGAGTACCTGCATCATGGCGAACACTACTAATCCTCGACGAAATGCCGAAGGATATTCTGACCCGACCGCTTACGAAGCCCTCAAGAACATTGAGCGTGAAGAAGACGAAAGATTTCATAAGCTGCTGCATACACTGTTTTACTTGTGTGAGTTGGCCGACTTCGAGATCGAGGTCGGATTATTCTGGTTGATAAACGGAACGGACGGGTTTGGAGATGAGAGAAATGAGTCCGTACATACTTGAAAATTGTGTAAATTTTAGCCCACTTTTGTTTGGCGGATTCGGGTAAAAGCCCGGTTTTGAAAAAATTTTTGAGCGTGTACGGACAATTTTCTTGAAAAAAGCCAGAAAAAGTGGGCAAAAGCCCGGTTTTGAAAACCAAAAGTGGGCAGAAAAATTCGTAGGCATTTTCTGAAAATGGCACTTTTTAGGCGTTTTTTGCCCCAAAATGGCCGATTTGCGCCGATTTGAAATTTTTTTTGTGAAAAAAGCCCACTTTCCCACTTTTATTTCTTATTTAATTGCGATAAAAAGTTTTAATAAATATATAAATAAGGCGAGAAAAGTGGGCATTTGGCCAGAGGTCGGAATACATAGCACAAGTAGACGAAAATGTCAAGACTTTTTACCGAAAGTTCTTCCTTTTTCTTTTAGACTGTGCTATACTATAAGAGCCACACAATCTAATATGTTCAAGTCGTTTAGGGAAAACTGCTTTGGTAAAAAGTGTTTTCTCTCTTTACTCATTTCATTTGTCCCTTTGCGGCTTGATTGAGATTGTGTGGCAACAATGAGGGTTGACACTTTTTCGGTGCGTCTCTCGTTGTGGGGGCGCACTTTTTTAATGCCCTCGGAAAGGATGGGACAATGAGATGAGAAAGTTCTTGGTAGCGTGCATGGCGATTGTCATGATATTTACGATTGCAGGTTGTAGTTCAGAGGGACATGAAGGTGAAGCTAAAACTCCGTCAGGTTCCAGTATTCAAAAAGGCAAGGATTATCAAAAAGTAGTTGACGAGTTTGAAAGTAGTGGCTTCACAAACATCAAACTCGAAAAACTTGACGACCTTGTTACTGGTTGGCTTACAAAAGACGGTGAGGTCGAATCTGTTTCCGTAGATGGCGATACTGGATACTCTGCTGATGCTTGGTATCCGGCTGATGTCGAGGTTATAATCACATATCACACATTCCCGGAAAAAGAAACTTCTGAATCAGACAGTGAATCCGTTTCAACCGAAACGCCCGCTGCTGATATTTTGACAGTAGATAATTCTCCGGAATTGGCAGCAATACTTTCTCTTAAAGCTGATATGGACCAATCGTATGCCGATTTTGCAGAGGCTCATAAGAACCAGGTTATTGAGTTTAATGGCTGCATTACCTATCTTACAAACCACGATAATTACGACACCCGATATGATTTGCTAATCAGTGCGGGAGACTATGTAGATGAAAATACTGCAAACCCTGGTCCAACTTTTAAGTTTAAGGATGTTGGGGTATATGATTTAGGAGACGGACTTACGCTTGCTGATTATATCAAAGTCGGCAGCAATGTAAGAATACAGGCTAAAGTGCGGAGCTACAATTCTGATACCGGTCTCTTTGAACTTGATCCAGTAAGTGTAGAAGCTCGATAACAAACAACTTTATATTTGACCGAGATGCTTAAACAGTGTCTCGGTCTTTTTTTATGTCTTTTTTCGCCGCGCGAAAAATACATTCCCTTTTATGAAGAGAGGAGTAAAAAAGCTATTTTTAAGAATAGGCATTCTCTTTTCAGTTTTGAAAAACTACATGAAAGGAGGCTCATTTGCCAATGCTCGAAAGTCAATTTCAATCGAAGCTCATTAAGGAGCTTAAGAAACTTTTTCCGGGTTGCATCGTGATGAAAAGCGACTCTGGATATTTACAGGGCATTCCTGATCTGCTTATTCTATTCAATGACAAATGGGCTGCTCTGGAATGTAAGCAACACGCTGGCGCAAAAAAGCAACCAAACCAAGAATATTATGTGGGCAAGATGGACGAGATGTCTTTTTCCAGATTTATTTGCCCCGAGAACAAGGAGGAAGTGCTGCATGATCTTCAACAATCATTCCAATCTTGAAGGGCAACACGCTTTTCTTGGTGCCAGCAAGTATCATTGGATCAACTATGATGAAACAAAAGTAGCCGATGCTTATTCAAAGTTTTTGGCTACACAGCGAGGGACCGTTCTGCATGACTTTGCATGCCAATGCATCACTTTGGGACAAAAACTTCCCAAGTCACAGAAAACATTGAACATGTATGTCAATGATGCAATCAGTTTTCGTATGGTGCCTGAACAGGTTCTGTTCTATTCAGAAAATTGCTTTGGCACCGCTGATACGATTGTGTTCCGGAACGGCACGCTTCGTATTCACGATTTGAAGACCGGTGTCGTGCCGGCGCACATGGAGCAGCTTGAAATATACGCTGCTCTTTTTTGTTTGGAATACAAGGTGAAACCATCGGAAATCGAGATGGAACTTCGTTTGTATCAGAACAATGAAATTCTATATCACACACCTACTGCCGAAGATATTGTTCCAATCATGGACAAAATTATTACCTTCGACAAGGTTATCAGAAAAATCAAAGAACAGGAGGGTTAAACCATGAGTCTCACGGATGATATTTTAATGCATTACGGTATGCCCAGAAGGTCTGGTCGTTATCCTTGGGGTTCGGGTGACAACCCTTATCAGCACAGCGGTGATTTTCTTTCCCGTGTAGAGGAACTGAAAAAGTCCAATTTCACCTTTACCGATAAAGATGGAAAAACTTACACAGGAGAAGTAGCCATTGCAAAATCTATGGGCTTGAGTACAACCCAATTTCGTACCCAGATGAGCCTTGCAAAGGATGAACGCCGTTCTGCTGATGTCGCTACGGCTAAGGCTCTTCGTGCTAAGGGTTATAGTTTGAATGAAATCGCTGATAAGATGGGCTTTGCTAACGATTCTTCGGTTCGCTCGCTTTTGAATGAGAGTTCCGAAGCTCGTATGAATCAGGCAAAGCAGACCGCTGAATTTCTGAAAAAACAGATTTCGGAAAAAGGCATGATCGATGTCGGAACCGGAGTCGAAAGAGAGCTTGGTATTTCGAAAGAGAAAATGAACCAGGCTCTTTATATTTTGGAAATGGAAGGCTATCCCATCTATGGCGGCGGTGTCCCTCAGGTAACAAACCCGGGTAAGCAAACAAACATCAAGGTTCTCTGCCCTCCAGGAACAGAGCATAAAGAGATTTATAATTTCGAGAATGTTCATTCTGTCAGAGACTATGTGTCTCATGATGACGGCGAGACATTCGACAAGTTTGTCTATCCTAAAAGTATGGATTCAAGCCGCTTGAAAATCCGTTATGCGGAAGATGGCGGTATTCAGAAAGATGGTGTCATTGAAATTCGTCGTGGTGTAGACGACTTATCTCTTGGCGATTCCCATTATGCGCAGGTTCGTATCCTGGTCGACGGCAATAGATATTTGAAAGGTATGGCTGTCTATTCTGATGATCTTCCTGATGGTGTGGACGTAATGTTCAATACCAATAAGAAAAAAGGCACCCCGACATCGGATGTTCTGAAGAAGGTCAAGGACGACCCTGACAATCCGTTCGGTTCACTTATCAAAGCCGGTGGGCAGAGCTATTACATCGATGCTGATGGCAAACGACAGCTTTCCCTTATCAATAAGCGTGCCGAAGAGGGCGACTGGGGTGAATGGGCGGATAAACTCCCATCCCAGTTTCTTTCTAAGCAGAGTTTGAGTCTGGTCAATAAACAGCTGAACTTGGCGGCATCTGATAAGATGGCTGAATTTGATGAAATCTGCTCACTGACAAATCCGACGGTTAAAAAATCATTACTGAAATCCTTTGCGGATGATTGTGACTCTGCTGCTGTGCACCTTCAGGCAGCTGCTCTTCCTCGTCAGAAATATCAGGTGATCCTACCTATCACTTCGATGAAAGACAATGAAGTGTATGCCCCGAATTACAAGAATGGTGAAACAGTAGCTCTGGTTCGTTACCCCCATGGCGGAACCTTTGAGATTCCTATCCTTACAGTGAATAACAAGCAGGCAGAGGCTCGTCGAATCCTTGGCAACACACCTAAAGATGCAATCGGTATTAACAGTAAGGTTGCGGAACGGCTTTCAGGTGCTGACTTTGATGGTGATACTGTCATGGTCATCCCCTGTAACTCTGGTAAAAGCAAGGTCAAGATTACTTCCACTCCTCCTCTGAAGGGACTTGAAGGATTTGACCCAAAATTGGAGTATGGTGGAAAACCGGCTGGCACTTTCAAGCCTATGAAGAACACACAGAAAGAGATGGGTGTCATTTCTAATCTGATTACCGATATGACTTTAAAGGGTGCCACGCAGGATGAGCTTGCAAGAGCCGTTCGCCATAGCATGGTAGTTATCGATGCCGAAAAACACAAGCTGGACTATAAGCAAAGTGAGATCGACAATGGCATCAGCTCTTTGAAAAAGAAGTATCAGGGCACGGTTGATGAAGACGGAAGATACCACGAGGGTGCTTCGACTCTGATTTCCCGTGCTAAATCGGAGACTTCTGTCACTAAGAGGCAAGGTAGTCCGAAAATCGATGAAAAGACAGGCGAATACATATGGAAAGATGTGGATGATCCTGTTTATGTCGATAAGCGAACTGGCAAGGTCAAAGAGCGTACTCAGCCCAGCACTAAGATGGCTGAGGCAAAGGATGCCTACACCCTGGTGTCCGAAGCTGATACCCCCGTGGAGCGTGCTTATGCTAACTATGCCAACAAAATGAAAGCCCTGGGCAACCAGGCTCGTCTTGAGATCCTCTCCACTGGGAAAGTACCCTACTCCGCCACTGCAAAAGAGACCTATCAAGCTGAGGTCGATTCTCTGAATGCTAAGCTCAATGTAGCTCTGAAGAATGCACCCAGAGAAAGGCAGGCTCAGACTATGGCTAATGCGGTAGTGGCTGCTAAAAAGCAGGACAATCCGGATATGACAAAGGGCGAGCTCAAGAAAGCAAGCCAGCAGGCGCTTACTCAGGCTCGTGCCTCTGTTGGTGCAAAGCGAGAGACCATCAAGATTACTGACCGTGAATGGGAAGCAATTCAAGCTGGCGCTATTAGCGAGAATAAGCTTACCCAAATCATCGACAATGTGGACATTGACAGTCTTAGACAGCGTGCAACACCGAGAGCGACAACAACTCTCAGCACTGCAAAGCAGAATAAGATCGCTTCAATGAATGCTTCTGGTTACAGCACATCGGAAATTGCTGAAGCTCTTGGTATTTCAACAAGCACAGTGTCTAATTACTTGAATTGAAAGGAGTGACTGGTATGAATGGTTCTTGTGCCCTTACCACATTTGACAACCCTTACAATCCATTTGAACAGTTCTCCGATTGGTTCCTGTTTGATGTAGAAAAGGGTTACAACACTTGCGCTTATCTCGATCGAATTGCTCACACTTCTGACCAATTCTCTGAAGAAGAGAACAATCAAGAGATTGAAAGAGCGATTGACGAGATCATTCGTTACGACTTCATGAACATTTACAAGAAAGTTAAGAGAACGAAAATAACAAAAGCAGACAAGGCTTGAGCTATAGGTTGAGGTCTAATGCTCTTTGAATAAAGTTTTTGTTTTCTTCTCTGAAAACATTTGAACTTGAAGCCAATACAAACAAATAATCACTTGATCTGCACTGCTGCCGCAGGGCTTAAGGACATGGGGAGGGGGTCTCCAAAATCGCACCCCCTACCTCATCGCGGCGGTCTTAAAAAAATCTCCGGAGGGATATTTTGGGAATGGGACTTACCCCCTCGGGTGCAGTATTTGAACGAGCTTACAGGGTTGAAGCATTTTCCATAAAGTGTGAACATCTCCTTTCATGTTTCTTTTCTCCTTTCGGTGATTGGTGGAAATTCAGCTCTGTAAGTTCTTTCAAATACTGCACCTATTCCCACCTAAAAGAGTATCAGTTTGGACAGAAAGTGCAGCACAAGTATGCGGATATGGCGGAACTGGCAGACGCAATAGACTCAGAATTTATTGGAGGTAACTCCGTGCAGGTTCAACTCCTGTTATCCGCACCAAATTTTTAAGAGAGGAGGCAGTGCTAATGCCCAAAGGTAAAGCTGCAAGCTCTTCCGACTCAAATAGCCCATTGAGACCACCGACATCTCTCGAAGCGCAAGAGAACTTAATGATTTCTTTGGCGGTTCAATGTGCTGAAAAGCAGCTCAGAGACGGAACTGCTTCTTCTCAGGTCATAACGCATTATTTGAAACTTGGTTCCAGTAAGGAACGAATCGAAAAGGAGATTCTGGAGAAGCAGAAAGAGCTTATCGAAGCGAAAACCAAGAATCTAAATTCCAATAGTGAAGCCAAAGAGTTGTACAACAAAGCTCTTGAAGCGTTTAGGAGATATTCAGGTGCAGGCGGTGATGACGATGAATATTAAAACTTATTCAGAGTTGATTACACTGCCGACATTTGAAGAACGGTTTTGTTATTTGAAACTCGATGGCTCTGTTGGGAAAGAGACTTTCGGTTTTAAGCGCTGGCTGAACCAAGAGTTCTATCATTCAGACAAGTGGTTAAGATTCAGAGATGAAATTATCATTCGTGATGAAGGTTGTGATCTCGGAGTACCGGGTTATGAAATCTTTGGCTCAATATTGATTCATCATCTGAACCCCATCACTTATGAAGACCTGTTGAATCAGAGTCCATGCGTCTTCGATCCGGAGAATGTAATATGCACCAAGTTGAATACGCATAATGCTATTCACTATGGTGATGAGAGTTTATTACTTCTCCCTCCAGTACAGCGCACACAAAATGATACATGCCCCTGGCGAAAATAATGAAAGGAGAAAATTTCAATGACAAAGGAAATCTATGAAAACTCTGTTCTTGATGATTCGGCTGAAGCCATCGAGGAACAGGAAACAGAGCTTTGCGAAGATGCGGCTCGGAATGTGATCGGTGTTGTTACTGATTGCCTGAAGCTGAACATTCGTGAAAAGCCGAGTAAGGATTCCAGAGTAGTAACGGTTGTGACATGCCTTGACGAATTGGAAATTGACATGGGCGATTCCAATGATGATTGGTACGCTGTCTGTACTGCTACCGGTATCGAAGGATTCTGCATGAAGAAATTTGTAGCCGTCAGGCAGTAAGGAGAAAACGATATGGACAGTATACTGACATCGATAAAAAAGCTGCTCGGAATTGCTGAAGAGTATGAGCACTTTGACCCGGACATCGTCATGTACATCAATTCGGCATTCTCGGTCTTGACGCAGCTCGGTGTTGGTCCTGAAGAAGGATTCCGTATCAAAGATGCAAGTAAGACCTGGTCTGAATTCCTGTACGATGATCCTCGTCTTGAATTTGTTAAAACCTTTATCTACCTGAAGGTGAGGCTGGCGTTCGACCCGCCGTTGAGTTCGGCAGTGATGGAAGCAATTAACCGGCAGATCAGCGAGCTTGAATGGCGAATCAATGTGACAGTCGACCCTGATTAAAAACGAGAGGAGGATTTCAAAATGGATAATACAGCACTTTCCCATCATGGCATCATTGGCATGAAATGGGGAGTCCGGCGCTATCAGAATAAAGATGGCACTCGTACCGCAGCCGGAAAGAAAAGAGAAAGTTCTTCTAAGTCTGATGCTCCTGCTCATGAGGACTATAGTAAAGCTCATAGCAGTAAGAGCGTTAAGTCTATGAGTGATGCAGAACTCCGTAACCGATTGAACCGTCTTCAGATGGAGAAACAGTACAGTCAGTTGTCCTCGACTGATGTGAATCGCGGAAAGGAATATGTATCGAAAACCCTGAAAGTCGCCGGTACAATTGCAACCGCTACTTCGACCGCCTTAACTATTTACAATAACTATGGCAAGATCAAAGAAATTGTAAACGGTATGGCTAAGAAGGCTGGCTAAGGAGGTACTTATGGCATTATCAAACACTGCCGTTCCCAAGTATTATGGCATGTTTCGTGATGCCGTAATTCGAGGGGAGATTCCGGTTTGTAAAGAGATCTCCATGGAGATGAACCGTATCGATGATCTCATCGCTAATCCGGGTGTGTACTATGATGACCAAGCTGTTGAGGGATGGATCGCTTATTGCGAGTCCGAACTTACTCTAACAGATGGCTCTGACCTTAGCCTATTGGATAGCTTCAAACTTTGGGGTGAACAGATCTTTGGCTGGTACTATTTTGTTGAGCGAAGCGTGTATCAGCCGAATCCAGATGGTCATGGTGGGCATTATGTTCGCAAGAATGTGAAAAAAAGGTTGATTAACAAGCAGTATTTGATCGTTGCACGAGGCGCTGCTAAGTCAATGTACGGCTCCACTCTGCAAGGTTATTTTCTGAATGTTGATACCTCTACTACTCATCAGATCACAACGGCCCCAACAATGAAGCAAGCGGAGGAGGTCATGTCCCCTCTTCGCACTGCTATCACTCGTTCGAGAGGACCGCTGTTTCAGTTCCTGACAGAAGGCTCTTTACAAAACACAACCGGTTCCAAAGCGAACCGCACAAAGTTAGCCTCTACAAAAAAGGGCGTTGAAAACTTCCTTACGGGTTCGCTTCTTGAGGTCAGGCCAATGAGCATCAATAAACTCCAGGGTCTACAAATCAAGGTCGCAACCGTTGATGAGTGGCTTTCCGGAGACATTCGAGAGGATGTTATCGGTGCAATTGAGCAGGGCGCATCCAAGGTGAACGACTACATCATTGTTGCAATCAGCTCGGAAGGTACGGTTCGTAACGGAAGCGGCGACACCATCAAAATGGAGTTGATGGACATCCTTAAAGGCGACTACATCAACCCCCACGTTTCGATTTGGTGGTACAAGCTTGATTCCATTGATGAAGTCGGAGACCCGGAAATGTGGCTCAAGGCTAATCCGAATCTCGGAAAAACTGTAAGTTATGAAACTTACCAGTTGGATGTGGAAAGAGCTGAAAAAGCCCCTGCTGCCCGAAACGATATTCTGGCAAAGAGATTTGGACTGCCTATGGAGGGTTACACCTATTACTTCACTTATGAAGAAACTCTTCCGCATCGAAAGAGGGACTTCTGGCAGATGCCCTGTTCGCTCGGTGCAGACTTATCGCAGGGCGATGACTTCTGTGCATTTACATTCTTGTTCCCTCTGCCAAACGGTTCTTTTGGTATCAAGACACGAAACTATATTACCTCTACAACTTTAATGAAGCTGCCTGCTGCTATGAGGATCAAGTACGATCAATTTATGGCGGAGGGCAGCTTAATTGTTTTAGAGGGTGCGGTCCTCAACATGATGGATGTATATGAAGACTTGGACAACCACATTCAGGAGTGCGGATACGATGTTCGGTGCCTTGGGTTCGACCCTTATAATGCAAAAGAATTTGTAGCGAGATGGGAATCTGAAAACGGTCCGTTTGGAATTGAGAAAGTTATTCAGGGAGCTAAAACCGAATCGGTTCCGCTTGGAGAGCTGAAAAAGCTTTCTGAAGAAAGAATGCTTATCTTTGATGAGGACCTCATGACCTTTGCTATGGGTAACTGCATTACCCTTGAAGATACAAACGGAAACCGTAAGCTTTTGAAGAAGCGATATGAGCAGAAAATCGATGCTGTTGCGGCAATGATGGATGCTTATATTGCTTATAAACTCAATCGAGATGCATTTGAATAAGGAGGTGGTCAAGTTGGATGAGATGTACCATCACGGTATTCTCGGTCAGAAATGGGGCGTTCGCCGTTTCCAGAACAAAGACGGAACTTTGACCGCCGCAGGTCAAAAGCGTTTGGAAAAGAAAGACGCAAAGTGGGCTCATAGAAATCACGACAAAATCGTATCTAAAGCCCGCAAAGATGTTTCCAAAGAACTCGATCAGTATGCCAATCAACTATTGAAAGATCCTTCTTCTGTGACATCGAAAGGTAAGATCAGTTCTTCGGCTATCAATTCCTATAATCGGAAAATGGCTGAGCTGATGAATGAGTCTGTTAAAAATGTTACCGCACCTTCGGGGCGTGTCGTTCAATTCGTTGCAAAACGAGGAGAAGTTGGCGTGCATATGGCTTTGGCCGACAGAGGCTATGATATGCAGCAGCTGAAGAATGGCATCTGGGCTTCCGGCCGGGTTGCCTACAAGAAGAAAAATGTTGATATGGTTTAAGGAGGTGATGATTCAAAATGGAGATGTCTTTTGGTTCCAGACTGAAACATGCTTGGAATGCATTTACCGGTAATATTCAAATGAACTACCGGGATTTAGGTATGGGGTATTCATATCGAGCTGACAGACCAAGAATGTCCAGAGGCAATGAAAGATCAATCGTTACATCGGTTTATAACCGAATTGCGCTTGATGTCGCGGCTCTGAATGTTCAGCATGTCCGTCTGGATGAAAATGGGCGTTTTCTTTCGGTCATCGATGACGGATTGAATAATTGCCTCACTTTGGAAGCGAATATCGATCAGACAGCACGATCGTTCATTCAGGATGTAGTGGTCTCTATGTTTGATGAAGGAAGCGTCGCAATTGTTCCGGTCGATACAACGACTGATCCTAATGTGTCCGGTTCGTATGACATTCAGTCTCTGCGTGTCGGACAGATTTTAGACTGGTATCCGCAGTATATTCGTGCCCGTGTGTACAATGAACAAACGGGCAGAAAAGAAGATATTGTGGTGCCGAAAAGTGCAGTGGCTATCATTGAGAACCCGCTGTACGCAGTTATCAATGAGCCAAATTCTACTATGCAGCGGCTCATTCGTAAACTTAACCTACTTGATGTCATTGATGAGCAAAGCGGATCTGGAAAACTCGATTTGATTATTCAGCTTCCTTATGTAATCAAGACAGAAGCAAGGCGTCAACAGGCCGAAAATCGGCGTAAAGATATAGAAAACCAGTTGTCAGGTTCAAAGTATGGTATTGCTTACACTGACGGTACTGAGCATATCACACAGTTGAATCGTTCCGTGAACAACAACCTGATGTCCCAGATTGAATACTTGACGAGTATGCTATACAGCCAGTTGGGAATCACTCAGAGCATTTTGGATGGAACCGCGGACGAGAAGACAATGCTGAACTATAACAACCGGACAATCGAGCCGATCATTTCCGCTATTGTTGATGAGATGAAACGAAAGTTTCTGACCAAAACTGCCCGATCACAACACCAGTCAATTTCATTCTTCAGAGACCCGTTCAAACTGGTTCCTGTCAATGATATTGCTGAAATTGCTGACAAGTTTACAAGAAATGAAATCATGACTTCGAATGAAATTCGTCAGGTAGTCGGTATGAAACCCTCTGAGGACCCGAGAGCAGATGAACTTAGAAATAAGAACCTGAGTGCGCCATCCGGTTCCGATCAGCAGTCGGAAGAAATGCCTATTACTGAAGTTAATTCAGCTGAAGAGTCAGCAAGTGATTTGGACGACAAAATCTCTAAGCAAAAATCGAAAAAGTAAGGAGGAATTTCAAAATGAGTAGACCTTTTTCGGTTGAGGCTTGTGATTTCAGCGGCTGGGCAACCCGAAACGACCTTAAGTGTTCCGATGGACGAGTGATTCGTCGGGACGCCTTTAAGAATAATGACGGCATTAAAGTCCCTCTGGTCTGGAATCATCAGCACAACAGTCCTCGTGATGTTCTTGGTCATGCATGGCTTGAGAACCGTGAGGAGGGTGTTTACACCTATGGCTTCCTCAATGACACCGCTGATGGTGAAATTGCGAAAGTCCTTATCAAGCATGGTGACATCTGTGCTCTGTCCATTTACGCCAATCAGCTTCAGCAGGCTGGCCCTGATGTACTGCATGGTTGCATTTGCGAAGTGAGTCTGGTGCATAAGGGTGCTAACCCCGGTGCATTTATCGATTCTATGTTGAAGCATGGCGAAATGTCCGACGATGAAGCTATCATCTATACCGGAATGCCTCTCTGTCTTTCTCATTCTGCGGAGTCTAAGGATGAACCGAAGGAAGAGGAAAAGAAGAAGGATTCCAAAGAGGACAAGCCTGCTGAAGACAAGGAAGAGAAGAAGGATGATGAGGAGACGATTGCTGATGTGATCGATTCCATGTCCGAGAAACAGCAGAATGTCATGTATGCACTTATTGCACAGGCTCTCGAAGGCGAACCCGAAAAGGAATCCAAGGATGATTCCGACAACAAATCTAAATCCAATAAGGAGGATAAAACAATGAAACACAATGTCTTTGACAACGATCAGCAGAAGAAGACCGAGGTTCTGTCTCATGCTGACCAGGCAAGCATCATTTCTATGGCTAAGTCCAACAGTGTCGGCAGTCTTCGTACTGCTATGGACATTTATGCAGAGCAGAATCCTGACAGCGTTCTGGCTCATGGTATCGACGGTATTGAAACCCTGTTCCCTGAGTACAAGGATGTCCGTCCGGGTGCTCCCGAACTGCTTACCACTGACCAGGGTTGGGTGAATGAGGTTCTGAAGAAGGTTCATAAGAGCCCTATTTCCCGTATCCGTACTCGTCAGGCTGACCTGCGTAACATTGAGGCTCTTCGCGCTAAGGGTTACAAGAAGGGTGCCCAGAAGGGTTATGTCGGCAACATTCAGCTGCTCCACAGAACGACTGATCCTCAGACCGTGTATGTAAAGAGTAAGCTTGACCGTGACGACATCATCGATATTCAGGACTTTGATGTTGTGCAGTATCTGTATGGCATTGACCGTATGAACCTGAACGAGGAACTGGCTACGGCTATCATGATCGGCGACGGTCGCGAGGTTGGTGCTGATGGTAAGATCGCTGAGGATAAGATCCGCCCGATCTGGCTGGATGACGAGCTGTATACCATTCATGCTGATGTCGACATTGCCGGCATGAAGACTACGCTCCAGGGCACCAATACTTCCGCCAATTTTGGCGAGAATTACATCTATGCGGAAGCTGTGATCCAGTCTCTGCTGTATGCTCGTGAGAAGTACAAGGGCTCCGGCACTCCCGACTTCTACTGCACGCCCCATCTGGTCAATGTCATGCTGCTTGCCCGTGACCTGAATGGTCGTCGCATTTATGACAAGGTCAGTGATCTGGCTGCTGCTCTGAATGTTGGTCAGATCATCACTGCCGAACAGTTCGAGGGCAAGACTCGTACTACCACGGACAGCAAGACCAAGAAGCTTCTGGGACTGATGGTCAACCTAGCTGATTACTCCCTTGGTGCTACCAAGGGTGGCGAAATCACTCACTTCACTGATTTCGATATCGACTTCAACCAGGAAAAGAGCCTGCTGGAGACTCGTTGCTCCGGCGCCAATACTCGCGTCATGTCCGCCATTGCTCTGGAAGAGGATGTCACTGCCACTATTGGCGGCTAAATTCAGCGAGGAGTGAAAATTCAAAATGGCTAAATTTTATGGAGTAATTGGCTACGCTGTAACAGAAGAGACTAAGCCGGGTGTTTGGACGGAGAAGATCGTTGAGCGTATGTACTATGGTGATTTAACCCGTAACACCCGTAGGCTTCAGTCTGCGGAACAACTCAACGACAACATCAATGTTGCGAATGAGATCAGTATCGTAGCCGATCCATTTGCCAATGAGAATTTTCATTCGATGAGGTATGTTGAGTTTATGGGTGCTAAATGGAAAGTTACAAGTGTTGAAGTTCAGTACCCAAGACTTATACTGGCTATAGGAGGTGTATACAATGGCGAGCAGGCTTGATCTGCAAACTTTTCTGGAAGAACTTTTGAAAAGTAAAAATGTGTATTTTCAACCTCCTGAGTCAGTGAAAATGAAATACCCCGCTATCGTTTATGCACTCGATGATATCGAAAACGTGCACGCCGATAACGGGGTTTATTCATCTCACAGACACTATTCCGTCACTGTCATTGACTCTGACCCGGATAGTGAACTTGTCGGTAAGGTGGTTTCTATACCTACCTGCCGATTTGAACGACATTATCCAAGCGAGAACCTGAATCACTGGAATTTCTCGCTCTATTTCTAATAAGGAGGAATATCTTTATGCCTAAAATTATTTGGGATAAAACTGGTGAGCGCCTGTACGAAACTGGCTGTGACCATGGCGTTCTCTATCCGATGCAGATCGGCGGCGTTTATAACAAGGGTGTTGCATGGAATGGTCTGACTGCCGTTACCGAGAGCCCTTCCGGTGCTGAGGCTTCCCCTATTTACGCCGACAACATCAAGTATGTGAACCTGGTTTCCAACGAGGAGTTCGGTGCCACTGTCGAGGCGTATATGTACCCCGATGAGTTTGCCGAGTGCGATGGCTCTGTCGAGATCATGCCCGGTATGTATGCCGGTCAGCAGTCCCGTAAGACTTTTGGTTTGTCGTATCGTACTATTCTGGGTAATGATACCGACCTGAACGATTATGGTTATAAGCTGCATCTGGTTTACGGCTGTCTGGCAGCGCCTTCCGAGAAAGGTTACAGCACCGTCAATGACAGTCCTGAGGCAGCTACTCTGTCCTGGGAGATCAGCACCACGCCTGTCTCCATCAACAAGCTGGTCAATGGTAAGAAGCTGAAGCCGACTGCCACCCTGACCTTTGACTCCACTAAGTTTAGTGCCGAGTTCATGACTCAGCTGGAAGAGATCCTGTACGGTAAGGACCCGACCACCGATGGCGGTAACGATGGTGTTGAACCTCGTCTGCCTCTGCCTGATGAGATTATCGAACTGTTCGATAAGACTTTGAATCCGCAGGGCTAATCTGTAAAAATTATGGAGCCGTATTCAGGTAAGCTGGCGGCTCCAACTTTTTTAATTTGAAAGGAGAAAATTTCAATGACTAAGGAAACTATCACTTATACTGATCTGAATGGTGTTCAGAGAACTGAAGATTTTTACTTCGACCTGTCCAAGCCTGAAATCGTAAAGATGCAGGCGAGCGCCAAGGGCGGCTACGATGTTCAGCTCAAGAGTATCGCTGCCAGTCCGAATGGGGCTCTTATTATGGAGTTCTTCGAGAACTTTATTAAGACCGCCTATGGTGAGAAGAGCGATGACGGCAGACGCTTCATGAAGTCTGAGGAAATTTCCAGAGGCTTTATGGAAACTCCTGCTTATGAGGTGCTGTTCGAGAAGCTTGTCACCGATGCTGGTGCTGCATCCGAATTTGTCAACCGTGTGATGCGCGCCAACGGCAATAAGCAGGCTGCACCCATTGCATCCAATTAAAGAAAACTCGGAGGACTAAGGAATGCTGAAAATTACTGTTCCGGCTGCCGAGTTTTGGGATGAAATCCATGAGGAATTTGTCTACAAGAAGGAGCAGACTTTACAGTTGGAGCATTCCTTAGTCTCTCTTTCAAAATGGGAAAGCAAATGGAACAAGGCATTTCTCGGAAAACAAGAAAAAACCGATGAGGAAATTCTTGATTATGTACGATGTATGACCTTGACCCAAAATGTCGATCCCGAAGTATATACTCGGCTGTCTGCTGAAAACTACGCCGCTATCAATGCATATATCGAAGCGCCTATGACCGCTACTTGCCTTATTGAGGACAAGCAGGCCAGAGGACACAAAGAAACGGTTACATCGGAGCTTATTTACTACTGGATGATTTCTTATAACATCCCTGTAGAGTTCCAAAAATGGCATTTGAACAGACTGTTAACCCTTATACGGGTATGTAATGTCAAGAACTCACCGCCTAAGCGAAGAAGTAAGCGTGAAATGTGGAATCGGAATGCAGCCATTAACGCTGCCAATCGAAAACGCTTTGGTTCTAAGGGGTGATCGAATGAACAGACGATGCCGAAAATGCATGTTAAGGCGAGTTTGCCATAAGAAACAGCCTTATAATAACTGGCTAAAACTTTTACCAAAAAAGCAGTAGCAATTATTCTGGTGGTTTCGCTGATTGATTTGCAACTGTCTTATGTACTTGCATTTATGGGGCAAGTACAAATTGCGGAATCGCTTTCCAGCACAATAGCGTCGACCGTTGTCGGGGTTATGCTTGGCTACTTCTTCAAAGCCCTTTTCGAAACATTCTTCGAAAAGCGTGAAGAACGACTCAAGCAGGAAAGCGAACCAGAAGAAAATACGAATTATGAGGAGGTTTAGTTATGCCTATCAGTTTTTTGACTACAGCACTGTTAATCGTATCCGTTATCACGAATCTGACAGTGGAGGGCATTAAGAAACTGCTTGACGGAACGAAGGTCAAGTATTCTTCTAATGTTCTTGCGGCAGTTCTGTCCGTCCTGATCGCCTGTGCTGTTAGCGTGATTTACCTTATCATGACCGACACGGTCTTTACTATGAAGATTGGGGTTGAGATCGTCGTTCTGATGTATCTGGGCTTCCTGATCTCTACGGTCGGTTATGACAAGGTCATTCAGATGCTGAAACAGATTCAGAGCGTGAAGGAGGAAACGAAAAATGAGTAACAGCCCTTTGGTATCCTATACCAAGTTAAGTCCTAATCATTCCGGGCAGAGAACCCATGCAGTCGATCGTATCACACCTCATTGCGTAGTCGGTCAGTGCTCTGTAGAGACTCTGGGTAATATTTTTGCTCCGACTTCCCGACAGGCTTCCTGTCAGTATGGTATCGGCGTGGATGGTAGAGTGGGTATGTATGTGGAAGAAAAGAACCGTTCCTGGTGTTCTTCCTCTAATGCAAATGACCAGCGTGCGATCACAATCGAGTGTGCCAGCGATGCCACACATCCTTATGCATTCAACGATACTGTATATGCGAAACTGATCGAGCTTTGCATAGACATTTGCAAGCGTTACGGAAAAACCAAGCTGCTCTGGTTCGGCGATAAGACTAAGACTCTGAACTACGAGCCGGCTTCCAATGAAATGGTTCTGACCGTACATCGTTGGTTTGCCAACAAGAGTTGCCCTGGTGATTGGATGTATGCTCGAATGGGAGATCTTGCATCCAAAGTTACGGCTAAGCTTGGGGGCTCTGCTGGCGGAACTGAGAAGCCTGCCGATAATCAGGCACTTTATCGAGTGCAGACAGGAGCCTTTAGCAATAAGACGAATGCAGATGCAATGCTTCAGAAGGTGAAAGCTGCTGGTTTTGATACTTACATGGTTAAGGTCGATAATCTTTACAAGATTCAGGTCGGCGCATTCAGTAAGAAAGCAAATGCTGACGCTATGGCTGCAAAGCTGAAAGCTGCTGGTTTTGACACCTATATAACAACCAAAAGTGGGACGGCAGTCTCTGCATCTTCTGCGAAGAAAAGCACTGACCAGATCGCCCGTGAAGTAATTCAGGGTCTGTGGGGTAACGGTGCGGACAGGACTAATCGTCTGAAGGCGGCTGGTTACGATCCTTCCGTAATACAGAATCGGGTTAATCAGCTTCTTAAATAAGGAGGTCCGTGAATGATAAGGTTCAGTCACAAGGGAGACTTCTCTAAGGTTACACGCTTTTTGGAGAGGGCAAAAGAAGTGGTCCATCTCGGAGACCTCGACAAGTATGGCCGAGAAGGGGTCGCTGCTCTTGCGTCTGCAACGCCTGTCGATTCCGGTTTGACCGCCAGTTCATGGTATTACGAGATCGTAAACCGAAATGGATCTGCAAAGATCACATTTTACAACTCAAATATTCAAAATGGGGTTCCAATTGCGATCATTCTGCAATATGGTCACGGGACTCGCAACGGAGGCTGGGTACAGGGTCGAGATTACATCAATCCTGCTATCCAGCCTATTTTCGATAAAATTGCAAATGAAGCATGGAAGGAGGTTACGAAGCTATGAGTAAAACAATCGACGAAAGAGTCGTAGAAATGCGGTTTGACAATAAGCAGTTTGAGAGCAATGTTCAAACCAGTTTGTCCACCATTGAAAAATTAAAGAAAAGTTTGGATATGGACGGCGCTACAAAAGGTCTTGAAAGCATTGACAGTGCTGCTAAGAAAGTCGATATGTCGGGGCTTGGCTCTGCGGTTGAAACAGTAAAGACTCGATTCTCGGCATTGGAGATCATGGCTGTAACCGCCCTTGCAAACATCACCAACTCGGTTGTAAATACCGGCAAACAGATGCTCCACTCCTTGACAATTGAACCTATCAGTCAGGGTTTTGAGGAATACGAGCTGAAGATGGGGTCGATTCAGACCATCATGATGAGTACCGGTGCCTCTCTTGAAGAAGTTAATAAGTACCTCCAGGAATTGAATACATACTCGGATAAGACTATTTACTCTTTCCAGGATATGACCTCCAATATTGGTAAATTTACCAACGCGGGTGTCGGTCTTGAGGATGCAGTAATGGCTATTCAGGGTGTGTCGAATGTTGCTGCCGTTTCCGGAGCCAATGCAAATGAGGCATCCCGTGCCATGTACAACTTTGCGCAGGCTTTGTCCGCCGGTTATGTCAAGTTAATCGACTGGAAATCTATCGAGAATGCTAACATGGCAACTGTTGAATTTAAGACACAGCTTCTTGAATCGGCTGTTGCCTGCGGCACCTTGACTAAAACTGCTGATGGTATGTATAAGACGGTCAAGGGTAATGTCATTGATGCTACACATGGGTTCAATGATTCTTTGCAGGATCAGTGGATGACCACGGAAGCTCTGGTCGGCACTCTTCGTAATTATGCGGATGAAACGACTGAAATCGGTGCTAAAGCATTCGCTGCTGCACAGGATGTTAAGACATTCACTCAGTTGATGGACACTCTCAAGGAAGCTGTAGGTTCAGGATGGGCGAACACATGGGAAATTCTGTTCGGTGATTTTGAGGAAGCCAAAGAGCTTTGGACTGGACTCAGTCAGGTTATCGGTGGATTTATCGATGCCCAAGCAGATGCTCGCAATGAGATGTTGCAAGGGTGGAAAGATCTTGGCGGAAGAACCAAACTGATCGAAGCACTTAAAAATGCTTTTGAAGGCGTTCAGAGTGTTATCAAACCGATCTATGAAGCATTCCGTGAGATATTTCCTCCTACCACAGCCAAGCAGCTTTATGATATCACTGAAAATCTGCGAAAATTCACAGCGAATTTGAAACTCAGTGATACTGCTTCGGCAAATTTGAAGTCCACTTTCAAGGGTTTGTTTGCGATCTTGGATATCGTTAAGCAAGCCTTTTCTGCTATATTTACAGCAATCAAACCGTTGTTCGGCGGGCTTGGAACACTCGGAGATGGAATTCTTGGTTTCACTGGCGGTGTTGGTGATGCTATCGTGGCATTTGATGAGTTTATCAAAACCAGCGGAGCATTCCAGAAAGTCGGTGAGGGTATTGCTACGGTCATTCAGACAATTATGACCGCTTTATCGACGCTGAAGAATAAGATCAAAGAGAAATTCGAATCTGTCAATTTTGAAGTGTTTCATTCTCTGCTTGAGCGAATTCATGAGAGAATGGCGCAGGTCGGAGAAGCAGCCGGTGAGATGAAATCCGGCGTTATCGTCGCCTTTGAGGTCATTGGCGAAACTCTCGCTAATTGTCAGTTTGTTCAGCTTCTCTCTGCCGTATGGAATGCTGTTAAGACAATCGGAAGTGGTATCGTTAAAATCCTTGGCGAACTCGGCAGTTCCTTAGCAAAGAATCTTGGTGAAGCCAATTTCAGCGGAATCATCGATCTGCTGAATGGTATCTCGTTCGGTGCTATTGCTGTCGGCATCACGAAGTTTGTCGGTACATTCCGAAAAGCTATTGAAGATATCGGCAGTTTCAAGGAATCCTTTATCGGAATTCTTGACAGTGTTCGAGGATGCTTTGAAGCTTACCAGAATCAGTTGCAGGCAGGTACATTGCTGAAAATTGCATCAGCTATTGCCATTCTCACAGCATCCTTAATTGCACTCAGTCTTGTAGACAGCGAAAAGCTGAATGTGGCTCTTGGAGCAATCACTGTGTTGTTTGCCGATCTTCTCGCTTCTATGGCAGTGTTTAACAAGATCAGTGGTCAGGTAACTGGTGTGGTGAAGAGTGTAACGGCTATGCTCGGTATTGCTACGGCGGTGCTTATTTTGGCGAGTGCACTTAAAAAGATCGCAGATCTGGACGCAAAACAGCTTACCACCGGCCTCATTGGTGTTGCGGGTTTGACCACTATGATGGTTGCCGCGGCCAAAGCTATGAGTTCCAACAGTAAAGCTATTATCAAGGGTGCTACTCAAATGGTGATCTTTGCAGCCGCAATCAAGATTCTTGCTTCTGTTTGCGAGCAACTTGCTAAATTGGACTGGAACCAGCTTGCGAAAGGTCTTGTCGGCGTTGGTGTGTTGCTTGCCGAGGTTTCTCTGTTCCTGAGAACCGCAAAATTCAGCGGCAAATCCATTACTACGGCTACAGGCATCGTGATTCTTTCGGCATCAATCAAGGTGCTGGCATCTGCCTGCAAAGATTTCGGCGAAATGAAATGGGAAGACATCGGTAAGGGGCTTGCCTCCATTGCCGTCCTTCTTGCCGAGATCACTGCATTCACAAAACTTACCGGAAATGCTCAAAATGTCATTTCTACTGGTGTGGCGTTAATTGCCATTGCCACCGCTATGAAAATCCTTGCCTCTGCGGTTAAGGACTTCTCAACCATGCAGTGGGATGAGATTGCTCGTGGTCTGACTGCTATGGCTGGCGCACTTGCTGCGATCACTGTAGCGGTTAAATTCATGCCGAATAATATGGCTGGCATCGGCGCCGGTTTGGTGATCGTTGCTGCGGCACTCGTCGTCCTTTCGACTGCTCTTGAGAAGATGGGAAATCTGAGTTGGGAGCAGGTAGCAAAAGGACTTATTACCCTTGGCGGCGCAATGGCCATTCTTGCAATCGGTCTGAATGCCATGACAGGCACTCTTGCAGGTTCTGCGGCGCTTCTTGTTGCTGCAAGTGCCCTCTTGGTGCTTACTCCGGTACTAACTATTCTCGGCGCCATGAGTTGGAGTTCCATCGTGAAAGGTCTCGTTACCCTGGCAGGTGCATTTGCTATCCTCGGTGTTGCAGGCGCTGTACTCACTCCCCTGGTTCCTTCCATTCTCGCTTTGAGTGGCTCGCTGGCACTAATCGGGGTAGCAGTTGTCGGT
This sequence comes from Butyricicoccus sp. OF10-2, assembly GCF_003481925.1. Lineage (NCBI taxonomy): Bacteria > Bacillati > Bacillota > Clostridia > Eubacteriales > Butyricicoccaceae > Butyricicoccus > Butyricicoccus sp. OF10-2. Next base: position 129,217 of record NZ_QUMC01000001.1, read on the forward strand.
ATTGGTGCAGGGCTTGCTCTGGCGGGTGCCGGTCTATCTGCTTTGGCAGTAGGCTTGACGGCTCTTGCAGCGGCAGGAACCGCTGGCGCTACAGCCATCGTCGCTTCTTTGACTGTTATTATCACAGGCGTAGCAGGGCTTATTCCCGCTATAGTAGCAAAGATCGGCGAGGCAATTGTCGAATTCTGCAAAGTTATCGCTGATAGTGCAGGAGCCATTGGAGAAGCAGTCAAGGCGGTTATTCTTATGCTGGTGGATGTACTTGTTGAGTGCGTTCCCGCTATCGCTGATGGGGCATTGAAGCTCATTGCAGGTGTTCTTGAAGCATTAGTAGAATATACCCCGTCTATCGTCGATTCCATTTTTCAGTTTCTTATTGCCGTACTTGAGGGTGTAGCTAAGAATCTTCCCAGTCTGATTCAGGCTGCTGTTGATGTATTGATGGCATTCTTCTCCGGCATTGTTGATGCACTTAAGGGTATCGATACAGAAACTCTTCTTCAAGGAATTGTCGGTATTGGTCTGCTTGCAGCAATCATGGCTGCCTTGAGTGCAGTAGCAGCTCTTGTTCCTGGTGCCATGCTGGGTGTTCTCGGTATGGGTGCTGTCATAGCTGAACTCGCTCTTGTTCTTGCTGCGGTCGGTGCTTTGGCGCAAATTCCGGGCTTGAATTGGCTTATCAACGAAGGCGGTAATTTGCTCCAGGGAATTGGTACGGCGATCGGTAAGTTTGTTGGCGGTATCGTCGGCGGCTTTATGAGTGGCGTGTCCAGTCAATTCCCGCAAATCGGCTCCGATCTTTCCGGTTTCATGACCAATGTTCAGCCGTTCCTTGACGGTGCGGCTTCTATAGATCCGGCTATGCTGGACGGCGTTAAGGCTCTTGCAGAAACAATTCTTATCCTGACAGCCGCAAATATTTTGGATGGACTGACCTCGTGGTTCACCGGCGGAAGTTCGCTCTCCGGCTTTGCTGAAGAGATGGTTCCGTTTGGAAAAGCTATGAAACAGTTCTCTGATGAAATCAGCGGCATTGATGGAGAAGCAGTTTCCAATGCTGCAATCGCAGGTAAGACTCTTGCAGAGATGGCTGATACACTTCCCAATACTGGCGGTGTCGTTGGTTTCTTTGCCGGAGAGAATGACATGAATGCATTCGGTGAACAGCTTATTCCATTTGGTCGTGCCATGCGTAACTTTGCAAACGAAGTCGCCGGAATTGACGCCAGTGTTATCACTGAAGCGGCTACCGCTGGTAAAGCACTTGCAGAGATGGCAAGCACTGTTCCGAATAGTGGCGGTGTTGTCGCTTCTTCGCCGGAGAGAACGATATGGGCGATTTCGGAGAACAGCTGGTTCCATTCGGCAGAGCAATGAAGAATTTCTCTGACGCCGTTTCCGGACTAAAAGCCGATGTCATTCAAAATAGCGTTACCGCAGGTCAGGCTTTGCTTGAACTTGCAAATACGGTGCCGAATACGGGCGGCGTTGTATCCTGGTTTACGGGAGATAATGACCTTGAAACCTTTGGCGAACAGCTCGTTCCGTTTGGTACTGCGATGAAGAACTATTCTTTGGCTGTTACGGGATTGGACGCATCTGTCGTCACAAACTCTGCAAATGCGGCTAAAGCTCTGGTCGAGCTTTCAAACAATTTGCCGAATAGCGGTGGTATCGTATCCTGGTTTACGGGCGACAACGATATTGCAAGTTTCGGCGAGCAGTTGGTGTCCTTCGGTCAGTCATTTGCTGCGTACTATAACAGCGTCAGCGGAGTGGATGTGGCTAAGTTAAGCGGGGTAGTTGTTGAGTTCAGAAACCTTGTGGACTTGGCAAACGGCATTAAGAGCGTTGATACAAGTGGAATGTCTACATTTGCTCAGAATCTTACGAATTTGGGTAATGCGGGAATCGACGGTTTTATCAATGCCTTTACGAATGCTAATTCTCGTGTGAGCACTGCTGCAAACACAATGATTACCACATTCATCAATGCTGCTAAAGCACAGCAAGGTAATTTGACAAGCACCTTCTCTACCATGATTAACGGAATCGTTGCTACTTTTACAAGCAAGTACAGTCAGTTCACAATCATGGGACAGACGATGATGACCAACTTTATCTCTGGCATTCGTACCGGCGACGCATCGGCTCGATCTGCGTTTGTCACAATCGTATCCGGTTGTCTGACAGCAATCCGAAATAAGTTCTACGAGTTTAACACCGTTGGACAGACTACGATGACAAATCTCATTGCTGGCGTTCGAACAAAGAACCAGCTTGCGAAAGATGCCTTTGTTCAGATCATTAACAGTTGTCTGACAGCAATCCGAAATAAGTACACCGACTTCTATAACGCCGGTAAGTATCTTGTTGAGGGGTTTGCCGCTGGCATAACTGCCAACACATACATGGCTGAAGCGAGAGCAAGAGCTATGGCAAGAGCAGCTGCACAGGCTGCGGAAGCTGAACTTGACATCAACTCACCGTCCAAAGTTGGTTATCGAATCGGCGGGTTCTTTGGTATGGGTTTTGTCAATTCTCTGATCGACTACACTGATAAGTCTTATGACGCCGGTGCATCTGTTGCAAAGTCGGCTAAAGAGGGACTCCGCAATGCGGTTTCCAAGATCAGTGATTTCATCGAAAACGGAATTGACTCTCAACCGACAATTCGACCGCTGCTCGATCTGTCCGATGTAACAGAAGGAGTCGGCAGACTATCCGCACTTCTGAGCCGGAATCAGGCAATGAAGATCAGCGCAGGTATGGAGCGTGAGGGTGCCAGCGTCGTTCAAAATGGCGGCGCTACGCCTGCCTCCGGAAACAACTACAACTTCACACAAAACAACTATTCACCTAAGGCACTGTCGAGAATTGACATTTATCGTCAGACGAAGAATCAGTTCTCGGCGTTGAAAGGATTGGTGGAAACATGATTCACTCATTCGCTATCACCAATTACTTAGGTGATAGGATCAAACTTGACTTGAGGGAGCCTGAGGTTTCGGGCTTCCTCATCAAGTCTGTAACCGGCTTAGGTCCGGTCAAAGCAACTGTCAACACGACAGAAGTCGTCACTAATGACGGCTCTATGTTTAACTCCGCCAGATTGAGTCAGCGGAATATTGTTTTCCAAATCGTATTTGTTGATACAGTCTACGGAGAAACGATCGAAGATGTACGGCAGAAATCCTACAAATACTTTCCGGCAAAGAAAAATGTTGAACTCGTTATTGAGACCGATAACCGGTATGTACGAACAAACGGTTATGTAGAATCGAATGAACCAAACATTTTCAGTTCGCAGGAGGGGACATCGATCTCGATTATTTGCCCCGACCCGTTCTTCTATTCGGCCGGCGAGGATGGAAATAACGTAACGGATTTCTACAGTATTGACCCGATGTTTGAATTTCCGTTCTCAAATGAGTCCCTGACGGAGCCTTTGCTTGTATTTGGCGAAATCCAAATCAAGACAGAGGGCGTCATCACTTACTATGCGATGCCGAGATCGGTGTAACGATCTATATTCATGCAATAGGCCCGGCAAGCAACATCAATATTTACAATACGGAAACCAGAGAAGTCATGAAGATTGATACTGTGAAGCTCCAAAAGCTGACTGGAAAGGGTATCGTCGCAAGTGATGATATCGTCATTAACACCTCAAAGGGTGATAAGAGCATTACTCTGATTCGTGAAGGCGTTTCGTACAACATCCTGAACTGTTTGGATAAGAATACCGACTGGTTTACCTTAGCAAAGGGTGATAACATTTTCGCCTTTACTGCTGACAGCGGTGTTACGAATCTTCAGTTCAGAATCGAAAACAAAGTCATCTATGAGGGGGTATAACTATGGAGCTTTTGGTCTTAAACACCGATTTCGAGTCCATAGCCGTCATAGATACCTATGAATCCATGATATGGACTGATCGATACAACTCATATGGAGACTTCGAGATATTCTTCGCTATGGACACACAACTCTTGCAGTATTTGAAGGAGGACTACTATCTGTGGCTGAAGGATTCAGAGCACTGTATGATTATTGAGGACATCAAGATCAATGCCGACACAGAGGAAGGAAATCATCTTATCGTGACTGGAAGGTCACTGGAATCTATTCTTGAACGCCGCATCATCTGGGGGCAGCGAGTCTTTAATGGAAATCTTCAAAATGGCATTCAGACCATGTTGAATGAGTGCATTATTTCACCGTCTATTGCTAATCGAAAGATTTCCAACTTTGTGTTCGTGCCTTCTACCGACCCTAAAATCACAAGACTGAAAATCGACAACCAATACACAGGTGACTGCCTGTACGATGTCATCAAAGGACTTTGTGAGGAAAACAATATAGGGTTCAAGATTGTACTGACCGATGAAAACAAGTTTGCATTCAGTCTGTATGCCGGCGTTGATCGCTCTTATGAGCAGACAGAAAATCCGTATGTTGTTTTCTCTCCAAACTTTGAGAACATCATCAACAGCAACTATTATTCATCCAAAGCGAGTTTTCGAAATGTGACTCTGGTCGCAGGAGAAGGTGAAGGAGCATCAAGGCGAACCGCTATTGTTGGCTCAGCATCTGGACTTGACCGGCGTGAGCTTTTACAGATGCTCGCGATATTTCATCTGACACTGAGGGCGGAACACTATCCGATGCAGAATACATGGCACAGCTTCAGACAAAAGGTTTGAAGAATCTGGCAGACCATATTGTAACCACTGCATTCGAAGGAGAAGTTGAAGTTACTCGACTTTTCAAATACGGCGAGGACTTCTTTATCGGAGACATCGTTCAAATCGCCAATGAATATGGCAATGAGGGATCAGCTTACATTTCAGAGCTGGTCATCTCAAACAGTGAGGAAGGATTGTCAATTTATCCGACCTTCAAAACTATTTCAAAGTAAGGAGGGAGAAACTGAATGAGCGTATCAAGCGGATTTTTCAATTCACTTAACGGTGACCGCAAATACAATGCCGCACAGATGTCGGCAATCTTTGACGGGCTTATCATCGATGGTGTATTTGCTTCTATCGGAACCGCTTTTGCTGTGAAGGCGGCAGGCGGTCTTACCGTGAATGTCGGTATCGGTAAAGCCTGGTTCGACCATACATGGACAGTCAACGACAGCATCCTGCCGATGACTGCTCCGGAAGCAGAAGTGCTTCTCGATCGTATCGATGCCGTGGTTCTGGAAGTAAACGGAATGGAATCAGTGCGTGAGAACACTATCAAATTTGTCAAGGGCAATCCGTCCAGCGCACCGTCGAGACCGACTTTGACAAACGAGGGAAATGTCCATCAGTACCCTCTCTGTTATATTTACAGAAAATACGGCACTGCGGTCATTAACCAAGCTGACATTACCCCTATGGTCGGCACAGAGTCTACGCCGTTTGTGACCGGCATTCTTCAGACGATCAGTCTGGATGAGCTACTTGGCAAATGGCAGGACGAACTTGATCGGTTTACCGATGCACGATCTCAGGAGGTCGATGACTGGATTGCTCAAGAGGAAAGCGATTTCACGACTTGGTTCAATAACATGAAAGCTGACCTTCAACAGGAGCAGGCCGTTCTTGACCAGTGGATCGCATCTGAGCAGGCTGATTTTCTTGCCTGGTATAATCAGATGAAAGACCAGCTCAGCGGTGATGTCGCCGGCAATCTGCAACTTGAAATCGACAAGGAAGAAGTTAAACGCATTTTGCTGGTTGGTTTTGAAGATGGAACTAAGGAGTTTTCAGATGATGGTTCTACCATCACTTCGACTGCGAGCGATGGTAGAACACTGACGAAGACTTTCTCTGATGGATTCCTGACCATGACAAATGTGCTGAAAAGCGCAGCAGGGGCAGAAGTGGCGAGAGCCGTCAAAACTTTTGACTCCGACGGCAAACTTATCAGTACCGTTGTAACTTATTCTTAAAGCGAAAGGAGAACAATCAAAATGGCAGAAGAAGATCTGATTTTCGGTAAATACCGACACTTCTTCGGCGGCATTGAGCCGTCCAATATGCTGGTATTCAGCGCTGCGTTTGTTGCTCAGTATGGAGGCGTGATAATTACAGCTACACTTCCCAACGACACGGTCGTGAATAACCAGACGCTCTGCACCGTGAGGGTGCAATTATCCGGAGGAAGACGACTGACTATCCGAAGGATGAATTCGATGGCGATCTTGTCGCCAATATTAAAGCATCTACAACTTTCCCGGATCGTGATGTCTCTTCTACCGGAACCTATTACTATGCGGCATTCCCTTATACCACGCAAGGTGTGTATAATCGGAATAAGGCTAACCGTGTAGTTGTTAATGAACCGGAGCCGATGCAGGAGTTTTCCGCTAAGTCGGTGTATGTCTCGGCGTCTGATACCGTTAAGGTAGAAATTACGGCGAAGCTTCCGAGTGGCGTTGCAGGTGCAGTTATCCGTAGGAGCACGACCGGTTATCCTACCAGCGAGACTGAGGGTGAACTGTTCAAGAACATCACCGCCAACGGCACTTATACGGATACCAATGTGACAGTCGGAGTGGTGTATTACTATTCCGCATTCCCTTACACCAGTACCGGTGCCTATAATCGCAGCGAGGCAAACAGAACCAGCGTAACGCCGAAGAAGAGAGACTATCTGTTCGGCTATGACCTGGTCAAGGCGACTTCCAGCCCCACCGGACGAGTAACTTATCCTTCTGATGTGGATAATGCGGCATTTACTCCGGCGGCTATGAATTTCAGCACCGGCAAGTTCAACTGTGGTGGTTGGGCGTTCGACCCGGGCGAAAAGTTCATGCCTCGTCCTTGTATGCTGACTTATGCAGGCGTTGTCGATCACTATCTCAATCCTAACGACTATACCAAGAAGGTCAACGGCACCACATCCAAGGTTACGGATACTTCTTTCGGCGGCAACGCCATGATGGAATGGCCAAAGATCTACACGAAGCGGTGGGAGTCTAATGGTGTTTACCATTTCCGCTGCTCCGATACTCCTCAGGACGATACTTGGGATTGCTGGTGCAACTATGACCGTAATAACAACCAGATCGATCATTTCTATACCCCCATCTATTTCGGTTCTCTGGTTTCCGGAAAGCTTCGTTCTATCAGTGGTGCAGCTAACAGCGTAAATACCACGGCAGCTAATGAAATTACCTATGCAAAGGCAAACGGTAATGACTGGTACACCGAAGTGCTGGCTGACAGACTGCTGCTTCAGGATCTGTTGGTTATGATGGCTCGTTCTACTGAGTGCCAGACTGCATTCGGCTACGGACGGTGCAAGAGTTCCAACAGCAATGCTATTGTTCCGGGTACGATGAATACTAAGGGTATGTTCTGGGGTTCCAACGACCAGACCTCCGGTGTGAAGGTCTTCGGTATGGAGAATGTCTGGGGTAACCTGTGGCGTCGTACCGCCGGCTGGATCAATGCCAATGGAACTCAGAAGGTCAAGCTGACTCGTGGTACTCACGATGGTTCTACTGTAACCGACTACAACACAGACGGAAACGGTTATAAGACGATCGCAAATGCTACTCCGGCTGGCAGCTCCGGCGGCTACATCAGCAGCATGAAGACGGAAGCATTCGGACGGTTGCCTGTTACGGCAAGCGGTTCGAGCAGCACTTATGAGGCTGACGGCATGTGGTACAATAACAACCAGGTCAATTACGCGTATGTCGGCGGCTACTGGAACGTTGACCTGTTGGTCGGTCCTTTCTACGCTAATCTGAGCGTTACGGCGTCCTTTTCGGACTCGAGCCGTGGCGCGGCTCTCTCTTGTAAACCGCTTGCTGCTGCGTAAGCAGCGAGGAGAGGACGGGAGAACCTTAGGTTCGCCGGGTAAACGAAAACAATTAAATATTAGGGGTATACACTGCGCCCAGCGCGTATGTCGGCGGCAACTGGAACAATGACCTGATGGTCGGTCCTTTCTACGCTAATCTGAACAATACGGCGTCCAATTCGAACTCGAACAATGGCGCGGCTCTATCTTATCCATAAGAAGCTCTCTATAATGCAGTGTATGCCGCCATTTCAAAATGGCAAGAGATATCCGCATCTCTTCCTCACCACTTGGTGAAAATTAACTCGGTGCAAGCATCTGTGAGTAGCTGAGAATAAGTCGAAAGCGGATGAGAGGATAAGAGAGAACATGAAATCCTATAACCACTTGTACGAAAAAACAATATCCGAAACGAACCGACGGTACGCTCTGTCTCAAGCAAAGCACAGCAAGAGATTCCGTAAAATCATGAAACACCGGCACATGTCTGACGATGCCGCAGTTGAACAATCCTTAGACTGGATAGTCAACTACGAAAACGCCGAGCATGTGCCGGTTTACATTTATGATGGGATTACTCGCAAGGAGCGCACTATTATTGTCCCTACGATGGAAGAGCTGCTTGTTCAGCATTGCATCGTAAATGCCATGAAGCCAATGTTCTGCAAGGGAATGTATGAACATAGCTATGCCAGTCTTCCGGGCAGAGGTGCCCATAAAGGAAAGCAGGTTATTGAGAAGTGGATCAGGATTGACCCGAAGAATTGTAAGTATGTCCTCAAAATGGATATTCGCCATTTCTTTGATTCCATCCCACACGATCGTTTGAAAGCTAAGTTGAAGAAGACCGTTCATGATGAAAAAATGCTGGATTTACTATTCCGCATTATCGATGTCACAGAGGTTGGTATTCCGCTTGGTTTTTATACTTCTCAATGGCTTTCTAACTGGTATTTGCAGGGCTTAGATCATTTCATCAAGGAGCAGCTCTGTGCCGTGCACTATATGCGCTACATGGATGACATGGTCATTTTCGGAAGTAACAAGAGGGTTTTGCACCGCATGAGACAAGCAATTTCTGATTATCTGGAAATGGAGCTTGGCTTGGAACTTAAAGCGAATTGGCAAGTCTTTCGCTTTTCTTATGGTAATAACCAGGGGCGCGACCTGGACTTCATGGGCTTTCGCTTTTATCGTAATCGAACGATTCTTCGAAAATCCATTATGTACAAGGCCACGAGAAAAGCTCGCAAAATCTCCAAAAAGGAGAAAGCAACCATACTCGATGCTCGTCAAATGTTGTCTTATCTTGGGTGGATCGACTGCACCGATACCTATTTGATGTATCAGAAGTGGATAAAACCATGTGTCAGCTTTCAGCAATTGAAGCGAAAGGTTTCACGATATGACAAAAACGATGAGAAGCGGGTATATCAAAAACTCGTCAGTCTTTACACTGCGAAAGGAGGAAAGTCGCATGGAGTTGAATTACAAGTACGCCGAGAGCACAGTCCAGCCGACTGCACTTGAGGTTACTGTTGGAACCGTATATCTCCGCAAGGAAATTACGAGTATCGCACGAACTTCCGAACAGGGCGATAAAACCACTTACTGGACTTATCAGGAAGCGGCGCTAACCCCTCAGGAGTTCAATGAATACACCAATCTGCTTATGGCTGAAAACGCCATTAAAGGTACGAATGATTCAGACAACATTGTTCAGCTCATGGCAGGTCAGGAAACTGGTGATTCCCAGCAGCTTGCCATCATGGAAGCAATTGCTGATCTGTATGACACCGTCGCAGCAATGATTCCTTAATGAGGAGGTAGCAAAAATGGTCAATCTTTATGCCACGCTTATCATCAATAAGCGAAGAACCTTCGACCAGGTGCCTGAGAAATTCAAGGCAGATGTCGAAGCAAAATTGTTAGAATATGGCTACGACACCAACGGCGATCCTATCGCTGAGGAGGAGTAACCATGTTTTATATTTTATCCAAAATTTTGATAGGAGGTAACAACATGGTAGCACTGTATGTCGCACTCATCATCGCAGGTCGTCGAACCTTTAATCAGGTTCCGGCAAAGTTCAAGGCTGCTGTTAAGGATGATTTGGAAGCTCTCGGCCTTGACGAAAACGGTAATCCGGTGGATTAACCGAAATTGGCAGGGAGTCTACTTCACGGTGGCTCCCTCGCCTAATTAAAAGAGGTTTGGGGTGATATTTCTTACAAGCTTCTTATTTCATTTATGACTTCAAGGAGGATGATATATGGAAATGGAACCCTGGCTGCAAACGCTATTAACCATTTTGGGGACGATACTTGCTTCTTCTGGATTTTGGGCATACATCCAGGAGCGAAGCAAACGAAAAGCTGCTGAGAATAAACAGAACAATCTTGAAACGCAAATGCTCATTGGTCTGGCTCATGATCGCATTATCTATCTCGGAATGGTCTACATTGAGAGAGGTTACATTACACAGGACGAGTATGAAAATCTGTACGAATACTTGTACAAGCCTTATAAAAAATTAGGAGGCAACGGTTCGGCTAAGCGAATCATGACAGAAGTCGACCAACTTGCGATTCATAAATCAACTTACAATGCTTGAATTGGAGGTGAGATTATGAGTTACTCTGTTTCAGGAACAATGATTACGCTGACCAGAGGAGACACCTTTACGGCTCTTATTACAATCACTGACTCGGAGGGCAATCAGTATGCTCCTGTTAAAGGGGACCGTATTCGGTTCGCAATGAAAACTGACTACGAAGACGGAGCGCCTCTCCTCATCAAAGAAATCCCGGTCGACACGATGATTTTAGTAATTGAGCCAGAAGACACCAAGTCGCTTGCATTTGGCAAGTATGTCTACGACATCGAGCTGACAAAAGTAACGGGAGAAGTGGACACCTTCATTACCAAAGCAACTCTTAAGCTGACGGAAGAGGTGCATTGATATGAGCAGTATAAAAGCGTTCGAATGCCTTACTGGACATATCTCGGGACTATGCACACTGTCTGGCGAATTATCCTGTAAAGGTGGTTTATCCGGCAAACTATCTGCCGCAATAGATTACAACACCTATTCAGGCGAATATGAAGTGGTACCGAGCGCTTTTAATACTCAGGTTTTGCCCACTGCCAACAAGGTGCTTAAGAAAGATGTGACAGTTCAAAAAGTCCCATATTTCGAAACCAGTAACGTTCAAAATGGAGTTACAGTTTACATTGCAGAGGAGGTAAATTAAATGCCCAATCAGTATATCAACAAGGTCATTTATGGTGGCAGAACCCTGATTGACCTTACCAGTGATACCGTGGAAGCCAGTAAGCTTCTTTTGGGAACCAAGGCTCATGATAAGAGTGGCGCCCAGATTGAGGGCACTTGTACATTTGATGTAGATTCTACGGATGCAACTGCTGCTGCCGCTGAAATTCTGGCGGGTAAGACCGCGTATGTCAGTGGCAACAAACTTACAGGTACTATGAAGAATAATGGTGCCGTTAGTAAGAAGATTACTACCAGAGATGAGGATGTTACAATTCCTCAGGGTTTCCACGATGGCAGTGGTAAAGTGGGAATCGACGCAACCGAAAAAGGTAAGCTGGTTGCCAACAATATTCGAGAGGGCGTAACTATCCTCGGCATTGAGGGTACAATGTCCGGCTCGGAAAACATGAAACCGCAGGCTAAGACAGTTACACCGTCCACCGCAAAGCAGACGATTCTACCTGATGCAGAGTATAACTGTTTGTCTCAGGTAGAAGTTGAAGCAATTCCTTATGTTGAAGCTGATAATCCTGCTGGGGGAGTGACGGTAACGATTGCGGGGTGAGAGTAAATGGCTGTAAATAAGGTCGTTTACAATCGCCGGACGTTAATCGATCTGACCGCCGACACCGTCAGCAAGGAAACCCTTAAAAAGGGATTTACAGCTCATCAGGCCGATGGTACAATGATAACTGGTGAGTTTATTGGCGATGATTACGATGAAATCGACCGAATTCTTACAGCTGGTCTAACAGATGGCTATAAACATTTTTCGGACGATGGCACAATCATCAGCACAATCGATTCACAGGGTCGGACTTTGGTCAAGACCTTTTCAAATGACTTCTTGACCTGCACCACGGTTCTAACTGATCCGGACGGAGTTGAGCTTGGGCGTACTGTGAAGTCTTTTTCGGATAACAGCAGTACAATCATTACTACCGACTCTAAAGGGCAGAAGCTTGTTAAGAAGTTTTCGAATAACATGCTTAACATGGAAGCGGTTCTTACGGATACTGCTGGTAAGGAGCTTGCCCGTCTTACAAAAGTCTTTTCCGCAGACGGGAAAGATATCAGTTCAACCGTAGTTTATGGAAAATAAGATGTGATTTGAAGCCGTCACGTGTAGGTTATTTCTGCATTATTCCTACACTTTGGCTCAAAAAGCAAGTAATTACGGGATATTTTGCTTCTAAAATATAAAATGACTAAATTGGGGCAGTATACCCATTTATCCTATATCTGAAGGGAAGGAGGCAGCGAATATGACACAGCAGCGCAAAAAGTGCGGAAAAGGCGGCTTTACCCTCGTAGAGCTGGTAGTTGCACTGGTCATTCTGAGCATTCTGTTTGCTATCGCTGTACCGAGCCTTCTGGGGTATATCCATCTGTCGCAGTTCCGAAAGAATGAATCGTACGCTAAGACCATGTATCTGTCGGCAGAATCCGAGCTGACCTACCTTCGTACCGGCGGTGAATGGGAGTCGTTCTGCAGTAGGGTGAAGAAGGAAGGCGTGCTGAATCAGTCGTTTGATGAGTCGGACGAGGACCGGAAAAAGCTGGTCGGCCGTATTTACGGCATTCGTCTGGATGCAGGCGAATACGCAGAAGGTGAGCTGTCGGGTGACGGTGCGCTCGTCGGTGCGCTTCTTTCGCAGGATACCTATGATAAAAGTGTGCTGAATGCTGCAATCTGCATCGAAATCGACGTGGAAAGCGGTCAGGTTTATTCGGTTTTCTACGGCACAAACTGCAAGGGACTGTACTACGGATCGAATGAGGACAGCAAACCGGCGGATATGTCCGGTAGCTGGCTGGATATTGATTACAGCAAGCGCGGCCGCGATACGCGCAGGGAAGAACGGCTGGGCTATTACTCGGTTCAGGATGCAGTCAATGCTGTCAGTCTGGATGCGACTAAGCTGAAGATCACCTCGATCAATCTGGTAAACGGTGAAACTTTGTCGCTGAACTGGTCGAGCAATGTGAAGGATCAGGATCTGGATAAGGTTTATTACGAGGTCAAGCTGTACAGCAGTGAGGATAAAGCACAGCTTCTGTCGATCAATATTCCGGGCAGGGATTTGAAAACGGGTTCGCAGTCGGTTGCGGTTACGACCGAGGATAATGCGACGAAGAATTATACCTTCCCCATGGAATATGACCGGACCGGCAAGCGGGCAACACTCGTGCTGGACGGTATGATGAATGCGAAGCTGTACGACCGGTTGGACAAGCTGTCTGATGATAAAGCAGCCTTCCGGCAGAGCAGCGATACCAGCATCACGCGCTTCGGCGGCAAGCTGGAAACCCCGCTGAATGTTTACGCAGCCGTGCAGGTGTTTCCGGACCCGAACGCAGAAAACACCCGCGGTGAGGAGTATCAAAAGAGTGACGCTATCGAATCCAATAAGGCGAACACGCTTTTCGGTGACGGCACCCGGTCGGATAACAGCCGGTGCGAGATCGAAACCTTCCGTCATCTGTCCAATATCCGTTATATGGATACGACGGCGGCATTTGCCGTTACCGCGCGTTCACTGGACTGGATGAGCGACAGTGTAAAGGTTTACGGTACGGCAGCCCGCGGCGCACTTTCGGTTTCCACCGGCAAGGATATCGGCTTCCCGAGCATCCCTGCGCTGCGCAGCAATCAGACACTGGACGGCACAGGCGGTCTGCTGAACCGCATTGCCGGCGTGTTTACCGGCGGGAATGCCATCAGTAATCTCAAGCTGGATGAGATCTCGATTGCCGATGACGCAGAATATCTTGGTCTGTTTCAAAAAAACGCAGGCACGATCCATGATCTGCGCCTGCTCAATCCGCAGGTGAAGATCGCATCGGGCAAGCTCAAGGGTGTCGGCGCTGTCTGCGGTTACAGCAACGGTTCTTTGAAGGGCGATACCGTGGACGGCACCGAAGCCGAGGTGGAGGCTGCGCTGACTTCGGCACAGGCGCAGGGCATCGGCGGTGTGGCCGGTGTGATTGAAGTCAGCGATTCTAAGTCAGTAATCAAGCTGTCTGCATCGGGTACCGTAACCGGTACGCTGCCGACCGGCGATACTGCGCGCGGTATCGGCGGTATTGCGGGCAGCCTGACAACAAACGGTGCCGCAGTCAAAACCCTCACCAACAGCGCTGCTGTAACGGGCAATCGCTCGGTTGGCGGTATTGCAGGCTATTTTTCCGGCAAGGATCAGGCCACGGGAAAAGATATGGCTGACTGCAAAAATGAAGGGCTGATTCTCAGCAGCACAGCCGCAGATGATCATTCGCTGGCTGGACATTATATCGGCGGCATTGTCGGTTACGCGCATAACGCGTCTCTTTCCGAATGCAGGAGCCGTGCCGGATATGCGGACGGCTACACCTATAAGCAGGAGGATAGAGACAAGCTGCGCGGCAGATATGTCGGCGGCATTGTCGGCTACGGCGAACAAAGTGTGCTGTATGACTGCGAGACCGAGGCAAACGGCTACGTTCTTGGCAGCGAGTATGTCGGCGGCATCATCGGTGCGCTGAATCAGTCTGATACGCAGACGGCACTGCTCAGTGAAAACGGCACCAGAACAACCGTTAACGCAAGCTATGTCATCGGCAATTCGTATGTCGGCGGCATCATCGGTGAGAATAAAGGCGGTTCGACGATCAAAAACTGCGTCAACACAGGTGTCGTTGCAGGATACAATGTATTTATCGGCGGTATTTGCGGTGCAAATGAGAACAATGCGGCCATCATAAACTGTGCAAGCTATGTTTCGGACACCAATAATGCGATCTACAGGCGTGTCACGGACTGGGGAGCCGTCGGCAGCTATGCGGGCGGTCTGACCGGCTACAACAGCGGCACGATCACCTTCAGTGACAAGGATAACGCAGTCTCTAACCGGAGTGTGGCGGGTATCGTCGTCGGCAGACACTATGTCGGCGGTCTGGTCGGCTATAACGACACAGACGGCACGATTGATATCAATTATACGCTCATCGGCGGCCGTGTTGCCGCAACCGGAGACTGCGTCGGCGGTCTGATCGGTCTGAATGCTTCGACAAAGCTGCTCGAGAAGAAGCTGACCATCAAGCCGAGCAGTGTGCAGGGACGGTACTATGTCGGCGGTGCGATCGGTGCAAATGTGGTCAACCCGGGAGAGAATGTCACGGTCAGCGGTCTCAAGGTCGATAACAGCCTTGGCACGGTCACTGCAGAGGCATTCTGCGGCGGTCTGATCGGCTATCAGCGCACCTACACGGAGAAAGACCGGGCAGGCGGAACGCTGTATGCGCTTCTGCCGGGCATCGCGGCAAACAACAGCAATGTGCCGGGAACGGTCCAGGCATCTACCAATACGCATACCATCACTATCACAGCGGACGGCAACAGTGCAGACAGACTGTCTGCGGTTTCCAATAACATGACCATCCGCGCGTATGCGTATGCAGGCGGCATTATCGGCAGCTGTGAGCCGCAGACCCGGATGAAGGTGGAGCACTGCCTGAACGCAGGCGGCTTTGACCGTCCGGCAGAGGACACCTTCCCGGACAGCAAGCTGAAAACCGGTGTGGATATGGTATCCTATCTGCAGGCGCAGAAGTACACGGATGCCGCGAAGGCGCTCTCCGATGAGCTGGGCAGCGGCGAGCTGCGTGTTTCCGTTATCGGCGGTGTGATCGGCGTCAACGGTGAGAATCAGGTGATAGATCACTGTGCCAGCAAGGGCACGATGAACGGCCTGAATGCCATGGGCGGCGTGGTCGGTCTGAACGAGGGCATCATCCGCGGCTGCACGCTCTCCGGCAGCATGGGCAGCGCAACGCAGGATTATATCGGTGGCATCGCGGGTCTGAATGTCGGCAGCAGGACAGCGGGCACGATTGAAAACTGCACGACCGAGAAAAACTGCACCGTCACCGGACGGAACACGGTCGGCGGCATCATCGGCTATAATCTCAGCGGCGGCAGGATACAGAACAATACCAGCAGCGCCAATGTCAGCGGTGCAGGCCGTGTCGGCGGTATTGCGGGCGAAAACGGCGGTGCGATTACGCTTTCGAGCACACCGGCAGGAAAGCGCCGTGTCAACGGCAGCGGCAGCGGTGTCGGCGGCGTGATCGGCGTGAATACCGCAACCGGCACGCTCAGTCCGGCAAGCGGCAGCGTGCAGGGCGATGTCATTGCTGCGGATAACAAGCTGACCGTGCGCGGCAGCAGTATGGTCGGCGGTATTGCCGGCATCAACCGCGGCACACTCGGCGGCACGAGCATCAACTGCCTGACCAATCGGGCGGCAGAGGTCCGCGCAGCGGCGGGCAGTGCAGGCGGCGTTGTCGGCGCGCAGGAGGGCGCAAAGGCTGTTCTGCGGTACGCGAAGAATCTCGGTCAGGTGACCGCAAATGTCGGTGCGGCAGGCGGTATTGTCGGCATGAACAGCGCGAGCAGCACGGTCGAGAACTGTATCGGCAACGGCAGTGTCACCAGTAACGACGGCTATGCAGGCGGCGTTGCCAGCGAAAACTACGGCACGATCAGGAGCTGCAGCGTCGGCACGGATAACAGGGTAACGCTCATCACCCGCAACAAGACTGCGGCAGGCGCGATCTGTGCAGTAAACCACAAGGGCGGTACGGTTCAGGGAGCGACACTCGGCGATCATATCACGATTTCCGGCAGTGCATTCATTCTGGGTGCTGTTGTCGGAGACAACAGCGGTACGGTCACTGCAACCGAGGTTTCGCAGCAGCCGACATACAGCGTTTCCGCAAGCACGCTGCAGGTCGGCGGTGCAGTCGGCATCAATCGAGCGGGCGGTACGGTCAGCAAGGTGAAGGTCACCTCGAATTTTGAGAAATTCACGAAGTATACCTATCTCGGCGGTGTAGTCGGTCAGAATAATGCAAGCGGCAAGGTAACCGAATGCACGTATTCCGGCACGATCGACGAAGGAAAGAGCGCGGTCGGCAACTGCTACGGCGGCATTGCCGGACTGAACGGCGGTCTGCTGCAGGGCAGCACAGTTTCCAGGCTGACGCTGACGGCGGACGGTGTGTACACCGCAACCTCCACCAGTTCGGCGGCAGAGAAGGAACGCCTGTCCTCGCATATCGGCGGCATTGCAGGTAAGAATGATACGACCGGCATCATCGAGCAGTGCTACATAGACAATACCGGAACCGGTACGATCACGGTCAAAAACGGTATGGTCGGCGGTGTGACCGGCTATAACAAGGGCACGATCACCATGTCCGGCGATAAGAGCACCGAAACCTTGATGGAAAATGTCAGCAAGGTGAGCGACCTGCTGTCCAATGCCGAGGCACAGAAGCTGTCTGCGGATTCCACCTGGGTAAAGTGGGCAGACCGGACGGATGTGGAAAAGCTGTCCTACAACGGCGGCAGCAAGAGCGTAGCGGCAGACCGCACCATGCAGATCATCGTATCGAGCAACGGCAACCTTGGCGGCGTGGCGGGCTACAATGCGCCGACCGGTGAGCTGAATCGCTGCGTCAGCGGCAGCTGGCTGCTGGTCAACAAGTCGGACGGCATCGGTGTCGGCACCGGCGGTATTGTCGGCATGAACGAGAGCGAAAAGGACCTGTCCTATCTGCTCAATCAGGCGTTTGTCGGCCGCCAGCTGGCAAACGGCGCGACCAGCCGATTTGCAGGCGGTATCATCGGCACACAGACCAACCAGACCACAACCGACTGGACGATCGAAAACTGTGTCAACTATGGCACGGTGTACGGCTATCAATCGCACTATTCGGGCGGCATTGTCGGCCAGTGGACGAATAACGGCGGTACGGTTGAGGATTGCTACAATTACGGCAATTTGCAGACGACGTATGAAACCGGCTGGGTCGGTGCATCCGGCGGTATCGTGGCACAGCTGTATCATGCGGCCTCCGGTCAGGATTTCAATATCATCAGCTGTCAGAATCACGGCAGCGTTTTTGGCCGGGATGGTGCAAGCTATTATCATTGGGAGAACAGCAGGAAGGTCAAGGACTGCGCGAACGACAGTGCGGGCATCCTTGGCAACGTTACGGTTTATACGACGTATGATATAAATGCTGCACAGAAGTTCACCATTAACGTTTCGGATTGTGTCAATGCGCCGGGCGTTAAGATCTATTCATCCTCCATGGCCTCCGGTATCGTGGGTTACTTCTCAACAGATACGGCAAGCAGCAAGAACGGCGGTCCAATCGGCACTTCGACCGCAAATATCGTGCTGAATATCGACCGCTGCCGCAACTATGCGGAAACACTGGTCGGCGGCAACAATTATATCGCCGGCATCTTTGGCGACCGGTATAAGGACGGCACTGTGGCGCAGGATAATACTTATATCCAGAACTGTTACTCGGTCATCGGTTCGGATGCGGGTACCAGTACAGGCATCGTATCGCTGAATAACGCCAGCCTGAGCAGCTCCCTGAGCGGTGATAAGGTGGGAAACAATTATTATTTCTTTGATACATGGGGCTTGACGAACACTGCCGGACGAATCTTTGACAGCAGTAATACGCGCAATGAATCACGAAAGGGATTTTCCCGCATGGTTGCCTATGGATACTGGGCAGGCAGTGACGGAAAATGGGCGAATAAGAGCTTTGCCGCCATTGCCGGTCCGCAGCTTGGCGTGATCGACTATACAGACAACCGGATGTATTACAATGTAACAACGGCAAACTCTACGATCGATGAGCATGGCATTATCCGTACGAATATCAATGGTTCTGACCAAATTACGGGACGGATTTTGTTCACCATGCCGGATACACCAACATATAGAGAGATTGCACAGACGAATGGACACGGTGCTTCGTGGCTGCGCCCGCTGCTGTATCAAAAGAATACGGTGTTCAACACAAAGCAAAAGCTGTTTGATGAGTATGTTCGAGAGAACTATCGCGACATGGAGCACGGCCAAACCGACAAAAAGCTGGATGCCTCGTTCATGGTCGATTTGAAACAGCAGACAGACGGCAGTTTCGATGTATCCATCGAGGATACGGACCGTCCTCTGTACTACGAGGGTACAGTGCTCGTTGATGACAAGGAAGTAATGTCCAATCTGCGCTTTATCCCGAACCAAAAGGGACAGGGACAGTGGGACCCGAAGCTGAACGGCACGCAGGCGTACGGCTCCGGTACGACCAGCGGTTCGTTCCAGCTGCCGGCAAGCCTTGCGGCAGACACAGCAGGCAAGACCATTACATTGTCGGTTCGTGCTGTCAGTCTGTTTGAGGATACCGCGCCTTCTGCATGGAAAACTGCGGCGACGCAGGATGTGTCGGTACTGCCGACACCGGATGTCAATATCCGACTGGTGAGCCATTGGAACAATGGCGCTAAATACCAGATCTCGCTGAAAAACCTTGCGGATTATGCGGTATTCAGCAACTGGAAAGTCACCTTCAGGCTTGGCTCGCAGACCGTGACCATTGATCGGAACAGCCATACCGCCGAGATCAACGGCGATGATTTGAAGGAGCTGATCGTCACGGCAGCGGCAGGCATTACGAACGGCATTCAGCCGGCCTCCGTGACGGATACCATCCCGACCGACACGCCGAAGTACAAGCCGGACGGCAGTATTAACCAGCTGTCGGTATCGTACTCGGGCAGTACGGTGGATGATTGCACGGTCACGGCTGCACTGACGGTCAACGAGCCGCAGATGGAAACACCGCCGATTTACCGTATCGAGGTGCTCGGCACGGTTGGCACAAATGAGTATGTGTTTGCGTATGAGGATGTGCTGACCTCGGCGGGCAACACGGTTACGGCAAACTTCCGCGACCTGCCGAAGGAGTATTTCGCGGAGAATGTCACAAATCGTCGGGTGCGTGCATGGTACGCCGCCTCCGGTCTGGGACCGGTTTACACCTATGGTGATACCCGGCAGACCGGCGATGCGTCTGTTACGCTGCGGACTTACAGCGCAGAGGGCGTTCAGCAGCAGGACAAGATCATTTACAGTCATGTCCTTGGCCACGCGAATGACTTTGCAAACTACATTAGAACCGCGGTACTGAACATCAAGCCGCTGACGGCGCCGGAGCTGAACGACCCGGAACTGATGCAGGAAGATAATGGCAGTATCAGCTACCGGTTCTCGTGGACGCAGCCTGGGCAGGGGACTGCAGCGCCGCACTACAGCGTCAAGCTGACCGGCATTACTGCGGCAGGCGCAAGAATCGGCATTCCGGTCAACGAGGTTTACGGTACGCAGGAGAATCCGAATACTTCCCAATCGTTCACCATCAACGCGGACGACTGGCAGTACGCCGAGGTTGAGCTGACCGTTACCCGTCTGGGACAGGCATACGGCGAGGTTGGCCTGAGTACGACGAAGAAGTACGCTGTCAAGCAGCGCCTCGAGCGTCCGGGACAGCCATTGGTAATCAACCCGGATACCAACGAGCTGGAATACACCATCGGCTGGAGTGCCATCGGCAGCGAAAACGGCTGTGCAGGCTATCAGATTTATGTGCAGCCGGAGGGCGAAACGGCCGCTGCCCTGGGTGAGCTTGTGCCCGTCAGGGGCGGCACCTGCTCGGTAAGCCGCAGTCTGGAAGATTACGCCGGCAAGACCATCGACCTCTATCTGGTGGCGGTGGCTGCTGACGATTCCGGTTACGCGGACAGCCCGAACGGTATCGTGTACACGATGACCGTGCCGAAGCGTCTGGATACGCCGAGCGTCAAGTGGTCGTACAACTGGAATGCGACAGCAAACAACCCGATTCCGGCGGCCGGCTTCCGAAGCGGCGGCCTGCAGGTCACCGTTACGCCGGAGAATGCGGCCAGCGTACCGCCCGGCGGCAGCACCTATCTGCTGCGGGCAAAAATCACCGGGACGGACGGCACAACGGTAACTTACCCCGTTTCCGCAATGAGCGAAAGCGGCGGCAGCTACGTCTGCAGCCTGACCGATCTGGATACGAAATACGCAGGCTGTTCTGTACGGTTTGAGGCTCGTATTTCGCAGTCGGCGGGACAGGTAAGCTCGGCCTGGGTATCGAGCGGCGATGTGGTATTCCCGCGTGTGAAGCTGGAAGCACCGAGCGCGTCGCTGGCAAACGTGAATGAGGCGCTTGCTGTCAGCTATGGCCCGATGAATCGCCTTATCAACACGGCAGAGTGGGCTGCACAGCTTACCGCGCTCTCGTGGGACGAGGTGGCAGAGGCTGACCTGTATCGGATTGAATTGACCGATAAGGACGATCATTCCACGACGGTTACCGTCGATATGAGCGGGAACCTGCCGGAGATTATCATGAATGGTCAAAATACGTTTGCAGTTGCAGGGGATGACTGGTATACTGTAAAACAGGGCAGTGCGGTCAACGGCAGATACAGCCTTACCAATGGCAGCATTCGTTATTACAGCTATCAGCCGGATACCATGCTGCAGGTGAAGGACGGCACATTTACCTTGAAGCTGCCTAACATTTTCTCCGTGGTAACGCACGAGAATCAGACCCTGCAGCTGACGAATGGTATACAGATCAGCAGGGTAACTGTCATTGCGGACAGCAAGAGCGACCGTTATACGGAATCCGATCCTGCTGAGCGCAGATTTTAGTTACGAAGGGAGGCGGCAGACATGAAGCGGATACGTCAGGGATGGAACACCCTGCGGCGCAGCAGGCGAAGCGGTGTTTCGCTGATCGTAGCACTTTGTGCTGTCGCCGTCCTGATCGGGCTTTCGCTCAGTATCGTGTATTCCTCATCCATGCTGCTCTCGCGGGCCAACCGCAAGATCGGCAGGGAACGCTGTTATCAGCTGGCGCAGTCCTTTGCGCAGGTGCTGGACAGCGAACTGCAGGAATACAAAACAATAAAGCCGGAATTGGATACCAATTTTGCGCCGGAAGGCTGTTTCTACCGTGAAGTGAACAACATTTTAGCGGAAGATACGGGATTGGGTATTTACGATCCGGACCGTTCGGATGAAACCACTGCCTGCTATAATGCGGGTTCGACCGAGGATAACTACGGCAGGATTACGATTCTGCTCCGTGATGTTACCGATGCGCAGGACCCGATCACAGGCGATACCTTTGCATACGATGCTCGGGACAAAGGCACCGAAAAGGCAGAGCAGACAACCTTTAACAGACATCAGGTTTGGGTAGGCGTCAAGGCGGAAAAGGGAGCGGACAGCTACATGTACACCACAGAATACCGCCGGAAGGATAGTTTTCAGCCGATCTACACATGGGAAGGGGAAGACGGCGTCAGCGGACAGTTCCCGGTCTACTGGGTAAACGGCCGCTTTTGCCGAAGTGCCAACGGCGAGGAGCCGGTAGAACCCAAGGTCATTGGCGAGGGCAAGGATGCCCGCACGGAGCATGTAGAGATCAGCTACACCTATGATATCAACAATCCAACGTACAGCCGATACGAACCCATCCACAAGCCGGCAGCTCGGACAACCGGAGGTGCAGCCGATGAATAGACTGATTCGCGTGCTGCGCGACCGCAGGGGCGAATCCATGGTGGAAATTCTGGTTTCCACGGTGGTGTTCATGCTGCTGCTGGGCGCGCTGAACGGCGCAGTCGGCTTTGCCTCAAATGCGCAGCGCAAGTCGGAGCAGCTCCGCAGGGACGCGACCCAACTGCAGGAAAGCGTGCGCGAAAATGCAGAAGTCGCGGACGGCGAAGCTGCCGCATACGATTTTAAGGTGACGACGTCGGACGGCGAAGATACCGATATTGACGCCTTCCGCGTAAAGGTAAAAAAGCAGACCGTAAACGCCAAAACCGAGGACGGCAAAACCGTGCCCTTCTACCGGTTTGCGAAGGGAGAGTGACGGCATGAAACGCATTCGCTCAATCCTGCGCGGCCGGGAAGGCATGACACTGGTGGAACTGGTGGTCGGCGCCGGACTGCTGTGTCTGGTCATCGGCGTATTCAGTGCGTCGCTGCGGCCGGCGGCCGAGGTATCGCACCGCACGCAGGAGCTGAACAGCGCCGAGCTGATCGCGGACGACCTGCTCGAAACCGTGCGCAGCAAGGTGGAGACCGCCACGGATTACATCAAATGCTACGATAACGGCACGGACGTAACGAATAAAACCGGTTCGTCCGAAGGCTCGGCGATCGAGTTTGGCTATGAGACTGAACAGGGATATAACGCGGCGGAACTGCTGACGGCAGACGGCTGCGAACCAACCAAAATCGTGATTGCCGATAAGGACTCCGGTGAGCAGCCTCGGGTGGAAAAGGGTTATCTTGTCGAGCGTTATTATAAAGATGGCTACAGTCAGGATGCGGACGGCAATCCCATTGCCCGAGCCATGACGAAAACCTACGCAGAGGGCTTTTATATGGGTCTCCGCGCCGGACTGCATTTCAAAATCGACGAAGCAAAGCACACCGTTACCGCCACCGTGACAATTTACCGCGATAAGGATTTGACCGATAAAATCTATTCGGATTCGCTCATTATCGACCTGCGGTACGATATTCCGGTGAAAACCGAGGTAACGGCAACGAAAAAGCCGGCATAACGGCAATGTAATATGTGTAATTCTGCGGAGCACCGCCGCAGCTTACAGAGATAGAAAAACAAAAATGAAATTGGAGGAATAAGATCATGATGGAAAAAATGATCGCGCTGCAGCAGAAGCGCCGCAGCAAGAAGGGCGGCTTTACGCTGGTAGAGCTGATCGTGGTTCTGGTTATTCTGGCAATTCTGGCAGCGCTGCTGATTCCGGCGCTGACTGGTTATATCGATAAGGCGAAGCAGAAGAGAATCGTTGCTGAGACTCGTCAGTGTGTAATGGCAGCACAGACGTTGCTGGATGAAGATTATGGTGCTGGCAACAATACGGGCGCGCTGTCCGATTTTGCTACTAGCGGTAAGTTCACCAAGAAGAATGTTGCACAGCTGGCAGAGGTTGACGAAAACAAGATTACTAGCGTAGCGGCAAGTGGTGGCAAGATTACTAGCTTGGTATATACCGATGGAAAAGCATGCACTTACACGGGTTCGGCTACTGGCTCGGGTACGTATGTAGTTGGCGATTAATGCCTAACCCCATCAACCACCCCGCCCGCACCGCACCGTCTAACCACGGTGCGGTACGGTGCACGTCGGTGGTGACTTGATTCATACCGCTGTAACGATGCGGAACGCAGTAACGGTGCCTGCGTTCGGCTTGCGGACGGTATGGCGGGTCACAGCCCCTTAACGTTTAAGTGGCTGTGACCTGTCATGCGGTTTTTGCATGGTAGATTCTATTTGTAAAAAATCATTCCAAACCAACCCAAACGAGGAGGAAACCAATGCTTTACATTGCCTATGCTGTATTATGGCTGTTACGGTTTGCATTGGGCGCATGCGTATTCAGCTTTCTCGGAGTGGTGGTATGGCGCCTGCCGCGCAGAGAGAGCGTGGTGAAGGGACGCAGTCACTGTCCGGCGTGCGGGCGCACGCTGTCGGCGGCGGAGCTGATCCCGTGCCTGAGTTATCTTCTGCAGGGCGGCAAATGCCGCGGCTGCGGTGCAAAAATCCCCGCAAGGGATTTCTGGATCGAGGTGCTCGGCGGCTTGTGCTCCTGTGCCTGTGCATATGCCTTTGGCGGCGAGAGCGCACAGGCGGCGCTGGCGTTCGTCGTGCTCGGTATTCTGACGGTCGTGGCGCTCATGGACATGGACACGCTTGAAATCTACGACCGGTTTCCGGCGCTGCTGTTTGTCTGCGGCATCGCTGCGCACATACTTATCCCCAGCCTGGGGATAAAATCGCGGCTGATCGGCTGCGTGATCGTCAGCGTACCGATGCTGCTTCTGGCGCTCATCGTGCCCGGCGGCTTCGGCGGCGGTGATATCAAGCTGATGTTCGGCGCGGGCTTTTTTCTCGGCGCAAAGCTGACGGTCGTTGCCGCGTTCATCGGCATTCTGCTCGGCGGCGGCTTCGGCGCGCTGCTGCTCGCCCAAAAGAAGGCAAACCGGAAAAGCCAGTTCGCATTCGGTCCGTTTTTGTGCATCGGCATTGCGATCGCCATGTTTTTCGGAGAAACGATCGCGGACTGGTATATGGGATTATTGTAATGAATGGAGAGGAGGGTCAGCATGGCTGCATCCAACAACCGCAGGCTGACCGTCACGGTCAAACCGAACAGCAGTCACACGCTGTTCCGCTACACGGCAAAGGACATAGACGGAAAGATAGTCCGCGGCGCAATGGAGGCTGCGGACTATGACACGTTGTATACCCAATTACTCGCTCAGGGGCTGTATCTGCAGAGTGCGACCCGCCGCGGTGCGGGCCGCAAGCCGCGCACCCTGCGTCCGCAGGAGCTGAGCGACCTGTGCCGTCAGCTGTCCACGCTGCTGGCTTCGGGTGTCAGTCTGGTGCGCGCGCTGACGATCATCTCGCAGGATGAGGGCATCAGCGCGGGTCTGCGCCGCATTTACGAGAGTGTGCTGGGTGAAGTCCGGAAAGGCTCGAGCCTTTCTGCCGCACTCGAGGCACAGCAGGTGTTCCCGACGCTCATGCTCGGCATGATCCGCGCAGGCGAGGGCAGCGGCAAGCTGGATCAGGTCGCGGAGCGGCTCGCCATCCACTACGAGAAGGCGCACCAGATGAACCAGCAGGTCAAGTCGGCGCTCATGTACCCGATGATCCTTGCGATTCTGGCGATCGCGGTTGTTATCGTTATCGTAACCTTCGTGCTGCCGCAGTTCAGCGATCTGTTCTCCACAATGGATTCGCTGCCGGGCGTTACGCTGGCGCTGATGGCGTTTTCAAATTTTATGGCTACCAAATGGTATCTGATGATACTGGGTGTCGCGGCAGTGGTCATGGTTATCCGCACTCTGCTGCGCATTCCGGCCGTCCGGCTGGAAATGGACCGACGCAAGCTCAAAATGCCGGTTTTCGGTCCGCTCAATCAGGTTATCTGCACGGCGCGGTTCGCACGAACCATCAGCAGCCTGTACTCGAGCGGTCTGCCGATCGTCACTGCGCTGCAGACCGCCCGTGATACCATCGGCAACGCTACATCGTTTCGCAGTTCGATGATGTGCTCGTGCAGGTGCGTTCGGGCGTCAGCCTGTCCGCCGCTCTCGAAACCGTAGACGGCTTTCAGCGCAAGCTGTGCAGCAGCATTGCAGTTGGCGAGGAGACCGGCCGTCTGGACTCCATGCTGGATTCCATTGCGGATTCGATGGAGTACGATGCACAGCAGGCGAGCAAGCGCATGATGACCATTCTGGAGCCGATGCTGATCGTGCTGATGGCGTTTGTGGTCGGCTTTATCATCATCGCGGTCATGTCGCCGATCATCGGCTCGTACAGCGCGATAGAGAGTTCGGGGAACGTATAACCTCGGAAACGTGTAAACCTCACAAAAGGGGAGAAATGAGAATGAACACAACCGTTTTGGCGCTGCAGGAGGAGCAGGTGCTTGTCGCGGTCGGCAAGTCCGGCGCGCAGCCTTCCGTGCAGGCGCTTTACAGTGCCCCCGCACACGGCGGCGGCATGGAAAACTGGGAGAAGGCGATAGGCGCACTCTGGCAGCAGCACAGGCTGCCGACCCGCGGCATCACGCTCGTCCTGCCGGATGAGGCGGTTGCCACCAAGACTATCACCGCACCGAGCATGCCGGAAAACAAGCTGGAGGAGCTTGTGCGGCACGAAATGCGTCCGCGGGAGGATCAGCTTGTGGCGGCGGACTATGTGCCGCTCGGCACAGATGCCGAAGGCCGTCAGCAGCTGTTCTGCGCTGCCTGCCGCAAGGAAACGATGGAGGAATACCTTGCAATGACCGACCGGCTCGGTCTGCGCCTGGAAAACGTTACCGTTACCATGGCAGGACGGCTCAAGCTCCTGCATGCCATGCAGCCCATGCAGGGCAAGACCTGTATCTGGCTGTGCTTTGAGGGCAGCAGCGTGCTTTCGCTGCTGGTCGAGAACGGAGAGTACCGTTATTCCAGCCGCAGCCGTATTTTCAGTGAGCCGGGCACGGTGGATTTCGGCACTGAGATGACGAGGGATGTCTCCGGTACGATGCAGTTCCACACGGCAAGCCGCTCGGGCGGCACGCTGACCGATGTGTATTACGCCGGCTGCTCGGATGATGATTTCGAGGTGTGTCTGGCGGGTATCCGCGGTCTGGGTCTGGAAGTGAGCCGTCTGCCCGAATGCCGTGCGTTCCGCGCCCTGCCGAACGGCGAGCGGCTGAACGACTGGCTCGGCTGTGCCGAGGCTTTGATTCGAACCGTGCTTCGTGCAAACAAGGAACTGGATCTGCTCCGCAGCTATCGGCGTTTGTCCCGCGGCAGCAAAAAGCAGACCGGCCTGCTGCACAGCTTCTACACACCGATTGCGGTGTGTCTGGTGGTGTGCGCCGCGGTCTGGTGTGTGTTCCTGCGGATGAACAGCAGCCTGAGCCACAGAACCGACGACATCAACGACTGGCTGAACGATCCGACCGTGATCGAGCAGTACAACGAATCTGCCGAAAAGCAGCAGCGCAATGACAATCTGGTGCAGGGACTGCAGCAGGTACGCAATCTGACGGACGCGCTTGCCACCTATCCGCAGGTGGACAGCACCCTGATGAGCAAAATCGGCGCGGCAGGCGGCGCTCAGGTCAGCATGGTGCTGACCGGCTACGATGCGGCCACCGGCGCGCTGCAGTTTGATGCACAGAGCGGCAGCGTTATCGACATTCCGAGCTATGTGCTCAAGCTGCAGAAAACCGGTCTGTTTCGCAAGGTGGACTACACCGGCTATACCTATGAGGACGGCGTGTACGTTCTCAGCCTGAACTGTATCCTGCTGGGAGAGGAGGCAGCCGAATGAACATCGTTGTAACCGAACGTGATAAAAAGCTGCTCCGGCTGGTGGCCTGTCTGGCGATAATCGTCATTTTCGGCATGTATCTCATCCGTCCTGCGATGAAAAATCACGAAACGCTGCAGAACGAGTATGACGCCGCCGAACAGAAACAACAGGAATATCAGACGCAGATTGCCACACTCGCGACGATTGACGATATTATCGCGCAGAATGAAGCCGCGCTGAACACGGCAAGCGAAAAATACTACAAGGGCGATCTGGAAACCCGTCAGATGGACGATATCATCACGGGTATCGCGCTCGAGAACGGACTGTTTCCGCAGTCGCTGACGCTGACGGAGGCCGCTCCGGGTGCGGTCAGCGCGTATCTCGCCGAGCAGGAAGCTGCACAGACGGACAGCAGTGCGGACACCTCGTCCGATGCGGAATCCGCCGATTCGACCGACGATACATCGGCAGCGCCGGTGCAGCCGGTCAACTGCGTTTACATCGGCACTGCGACTATCTCGGCGCAGGGCGCCGTAACCCAGTGGCTGAACTTTCTCGATGAGGTAGAGCACAGGTATAAGGGTCTGCGCGTGACCAATTTCAGTATTGCAGACTATGATTATGTGGAGAACAACACGCAGGCAGTCAGCACCAATCTGATCACCGGCACGCTGGAGATCTATATGTGTGTCAGCGACAAGGAGGCAGACGCATGAAAACCAATTTGCGTATCGGCGAAGTGCTGATGGAGCGCAATTACATCACGCAGGAGCAGATGGAGCAGGCGCTCGCCTACCAGAAGGAGCACCGTGAAAAGCGAGTCGGTCAAATCCTGATCGAGCTGGGCTTTGTCACCGAGACGCAGGTGATCGAGGCGCTGGCTGCCCGTCTGGGACTGGAAATTGTGAGCATCGGACAGATGCAGGTCGATCTGACCGCTGTCCGCATGATTCCGCGCGAGCTGGCGGAAAAGCAGAACCTGCTTGCGGTCGGCTTTGCGGACAAGAGCCTCGAGGTCGTGACGAACGATCCGCTGAACTACTTTGCCTTTGAGGAAGTGCGCCAGCTGACCGGCTGTCAGGTGGTCATCCGCCTGAGTGAAATGGGTCCGCTGCAGAGCGCGATTCGCTACTATTACGCCGAGGTCGGCGCGCAGCAGGCGGCACAGACCGCCAACGAGGACTTTGCAGAGCGTAATGTGGAGATGCTGCAGGTCGAAGAAAGCGAAAGCGGCGATCCGGAAGCGCCGATCGTCAAGCTGCTCAACAGCCTGCTCGACCGTGCAATCAGCACCGGTGCGAGCGACGTGCATATCGAGCCGTTTGAGGGCAGCACGCGCGTGCGCATGCGTATCGACGGCACGATCGTCGATTATGTAACGCTGCAGCGCAGTGTGCATCAGCCGCTGATTGCGCGAATCAAGATCATGGCGAACCTCGATATTGCCGAGCGCCGTCTGCCGCAGGACGGTCATTTCCGTATCCGTGTGAGACAGAGCGAGTACGTTAACATCCGTGTATCGCTGCTGCCGACCGTGTTCGGAGAAAAGGCCGTGCTGCGAATTCTGGCAACGGCGGGTCAGGTCGATCACGCCAGCCACTTCGGCATGGATGACGAAAGCTATGCAAGGTTCCTGCCTATGCTCAACTCACCGAACGGTATTATTTATATCACCGGTCCTACCGGTTCGGGTAAGTCCACTACGCTGTACATGGCGCTCGAGTATCTGTCGCACCGGCAGGTGAATATCTCCACGGTTGAGGATCCGGTGGAGAAGAACGTGCCGAGCATCAACCAGACGCAGGTCAATCCGGTTGCCGGACTGACGTTTGAGTCCGGTCTGCGCGCGCTGCTGCGTCAGGACCCGGATATCATCATGGTCGGTGAGACCCGTGACGGCGAAACAGCCGGTATTTCGGTTCGTGCCGCCATCACCGGTCACCTGGTGCTGAGTACACTGCATACCAACGATGCGGTCTCGAGTATCGTCCGTCTGGCCGATATGGGCATCGACCATTATCTGATCGCAAATTCGCTGGTCGGTCTGGTCGCGCAGCGACTGATGCGCAAGGTGTGTCCGCACTGTGGCAGAGAGGTCGCAGTTACGCCGCAGGAGCAGGCGCTGCTCGGCAAGGATATCACGACCATCAAGCGCGGCACAGGCTGTACGCACTGCAACGGCACCGGCTACCGCGGCCGTATTGCTGTGCATGAGATCGTCACGATCGACCGCAATATCCGCCGCATGATCAGCCGCGGCGCCGAAACCGAGGAGATCGAGGCCTACGCGCGGGAGCAGCAGGGCATGCGCAGCCTGAAGGAAAAGGGTCTGGAGCTGGTAAAACAGGGTGTTACTACACCGGAGGAGCTGCTCAGGATCGCGTATTACGCATAACCGGAAACCGCTCTGTATCTTTTGATACAGAGCGGTTTTAACGATTATGAACAGAATTACAGAACGAAATTCGCATAAATGAACTGACGTTCATTATTGATTGACTCCCCGGAGCCGAAAACTTTTCCTTTACATTCTCATTTCAAGCGGGTATAATACCCATTGATGGATGGCATTCCGCAGAGCGGAAGCTATACCTTGTCACAACATGTTTTTCAAATTTTTCCGACAGTGATTTTACGTTGCGTCACACCACAGAAAGCGGGTGACAGCATGAACATTGGCATTGTTGGAGCAGGAAAAGTCGGCTTTTCCTTCGGCAGACTGCTTGCCGAAAAAGGCGTGCGGATATCCGGCTATTACAGCCGCAATTCCGACAGCGCAAGAGAAGCCGCAGAATTTACAAATTCCGGACACTATACCGACCTGGGCAAACTCATCGAAGATAGTGACGCGATTTTCATCACCGTTCCGGATAATGCGATTACCGAGGTATATCGGCAGGTCGCAGAATTTGAAATTCAGGACAAGTATATATGTCATTGCAGCGGCGCCTGCACAGCCGGGGAAGCCTTTCCCGGTATTCACGCGCAGGGAGCCTATGCAATATCCATTCATCTGCTATTTCCGATCAGCAGCAAGTATAACTGCTGGCGGGAGCTGGCAGGTGCTTTTTTTTGCGTCGAGGGAGACACGCAGGCGGTCGAGGTCTTTGTGCCACTGCTGCGCGGACTGGGACTGCAGGTGCAGACCATTTCGCCGGAGAGCAAGGCGCAGTACCACCTCAGCTGTGCGCTGGCGAGCAACTTTGTCTGTGCACTCGTGCAGCGCAGCGCAGAGCTGCTGAGCGGCTGCGGATCTCCGAAACGGACGCACTGCACGCGCTTGCGCCGCTCATGCGGAGCAATCTGGCGCATGTGATCGAGCACGGTGCCGTCTCAGCGCTGACCGGCCCCATTGAGCGCGGCGACACGCAGACCGTGCAAAAGCATCTGTCGTGCCTGACGGAACGAGACGATCGGCAGCTTTACGCGCTGCTGGGACTCGAACAGGTCAAAATGGCACAGGAAAAACATCCTGAGCAGGATTACGGCACGCTTGCCGCCCTGCTGAACAGGGAAAAGGAGCAGAAAGAATGAAGAACACAGTGAGTACATTTCTCTCGATGAAGCAAAACGGCGAGCGCCTCACCGAGATTACCAGCTACGATTACACGACCGCCAAGCTGGTGGAAAAAGCGGGCATCAACGCCATTCTGGTGGGCGATTCGCTCGGCATGACCATGATGGGCTATGACACGACTCTGCCGGTTACGATGGAGGATATGATCCACCACAGTGCATGCGTCGTGCGCGCGTGCGAGAACACCATGGTCATCATGGATATGCCGTTTATGAGCTATCAGGCGTCGGTTTCCGAAGCCGTGCGCAACGCAGGCCGGCTGATGAAGGAAGCGCGCGGACATGCGGTCAAGCTGGAGGGCGGCGCAGCCGTTGCCGAGCAGATTCGCGCGATTACAGACGCCGGTATTCCGGTGCAGGCACATATCGGCATGACGCCGCAGAGCGTCAACGTGTTCGGCGGCTTTAAGGTACAGGGCAAGGGCGAGGATGCGGCAAAGCGGCTGCTCGAGGATGCCTTTACCGTACAGGAGGCCGGTGCATTTTCGGTCGTGCTCGAGTGCGTACCGCCCAAGCTGGCGGCGCTCATCTCGAAAAAGCTGACCATCCCGACTATCGGCATCGGCGCGGGCGCAGGCTGTGACGGACAGGTGCTGGTCTATCAGGATATGCTCGGCATGAACATGGACTTTACGCCCAAGTTCGCCAAGCAGTTCGACAATATCGGTGAGCGCATGGTGGACGCGTTCCGCGCTTACATGAACGAGGTGCAGAACGGCACGTTCCCGACCGAAAAGCAGAGCTTTGTCAAGTCCGACTGCAGCGATGAATATCTCGCCAAACTCGACGCTGAATTTTGAGAGAAACAGGAGCATATACAATGAAAATCGCAACAACCATCGCAGAAGTACGCGCACAGGTGCGCGAGTGGAAACAGCAGGGTCTGACCGTCGGTCTGGTGCCGACCATGGGCTATCTGCATGAAGGACACGCCAGTCTGGTCAAAACGTCCGTGCAGCAGTGCGACCGCACGGTAGCGTCCGTGTTCCTCAATCCGACCCAGTTCGGTCCGGGTGAGGATCTGGAG
Organism: Butyricicoccus sp. OF10-2; assembly: GCF_003481925.1. Taxonomy (NCBI): domain Bacteria; kingdom Bacillati; phylum Bacillota; class Clostridia; order Eubacteriales; family Butyricicoccaceae; genus Butyricicoccus; species Butyricicoccus sp. OF10-2. The sequence continues at coordinate 161,716 of NZ_QUMC01000001.1, forward strand.
ACCTATCCGCGTGATTTCGAGCACGACTGTGCGCTGCTGACCGAGTGCGGCTGTGACATGGTGTTCCATCCCGAGGTGTCCGAGATGTATCCGGACGGCTTTGCCACCTTTGTTGAGGTGCAGTCCGAAATGCCGCGCCAGCTGTGCGGCAAGACCCGTCCGATTCATTTCCGCGGCGTGTGCACGGTCGTTTCCAAGCTGTTCAACATCGTAACGCCGGATAAGGCGTTCTTCGGTCAGAAGGACGCACAGCAGCTGGCGATCATCCGCCGTATGGTGCTCGACCTGTCTATGGGCATTGAGATCGTCGGCTGCCCGATCATCCGTGAGGCGGACGGTCTGGCGAAGTCCTCGCGCAATACCTATCTGAGCGCAGAGGAGCGCAAGGCGGCACTCGTGCTGTCGCGCGCTGTAAAGCTCGGCCAGGAGCTGGTACAGAACGGCGAGAAGAACGCGGATAAGGTCGTGGGTGCCATGCGTGCGCTTATCGAGCAGGAGCCGCTCGCGCGTATTGATTACGTTTCCGCAGTGGACGGCCTGACCATGCTGCCGGTGCATGAGATCAACGGCGGCGAACTGGTCGCTATGGCGGTCTATATCGGCAAAACACGCCTGATCGACAACTTTTCGGTGGAGGGCTAAGTCATGACAGTACAGATGCTCAAGGGTAAAATCCACCGTGCAACGGTCAAGCAGGCCGAGCTGAACTACGTCGGCTCGATCACGGTTGACGCCGACCTGCTGGATGCGGCCGGCATTTACGAATATGAGAAGGTTGCCATCGTGGATATTGAAAACGGCAACCGCTTTGAGACCTATACCATCGCCGGTGAGCGCGGCAGCGGTATGATCTGCCTGAACGGCGCCGCAGCACGCTGTGTCAGCGTCGGTGATAAGGTCATTCTGATGGCGTACGCGCAGCTGACGCCGGAGGAGGTCAAGAACGGCTATGCTCCGCAGGTCGTGTTCGTGGATGAGGAAAATAAGATCGTCCGCACCACCACCTATGAGAAGCATGGTCTGCTCAAGGATATGGCGTAATGAAAAAGGAGAACCCGGGTGGGTTCTCCTTTTTTGTTGGTGTCAAGGTGAGCGGTTCTGCAAGGTAGGAGGTAGGAGTTGATGGATAGGTGAAATCCGCAGGTGCCGTCCGTAATATCCAGACAAACGAGTTGCGCGACACGGGTATCCCTCAGGGGACCTTCTCTTGCCCTTCGGGCAATTCACCTTGTGTCGCGCCTGCGGAGAGTAGCCGATATGTGTAGCAGTATGGAATCTGGCATTGCGTAGAGGGAAAGAAATGGGCGGCCAATGGCCGCCCCTACGGTAGAAAGAATCCTCTGCCGTTCCTTTATAGTCTCAGTTCTGCAAATTTCGCCGTGCTAAGAGGAAACGGGGAGATTCATAAGAGGGGTACGCACTCATTAAATCCGCGCACGGCGCGGGAAAAAGGTTTAGTGGCCTACGGGCAAACCTTAGGTGTCCATCCCTCTTATGCGCCCGCGCGGCGTCAGCGCACGTCCCCGCGCTCCGCAGAGCGCAATTCCCTGCTTGGATTAAGCGAAAACCTTCCCGCCCGGAAAGGGTGTATTGCTAACGCAACTCGTGTGTCCCGCAAAACCGGTGCCGAGTAAACCGGCAAATCAAAATTTTCGATTGAAGATTAAACCGACTCCATCTCCGCCGCAGAGGACTTGTCTGCGTTCTCTCGGAACAGCAGACCGAAAATGCGGCGCACCAGCGGACCGGCTGCAAAGAACTGCCACAGCAGCGCCATCGGGAAGTTCATAACGGTGGTCTGCACCCAGATTGCAAAGAACTGTGAGTTATGGCTGTCCTTGAACAGCAGGGTGGCAAAGAAGCTCATGCACGGGCACATCAGCCATACGGATGCGGCCGAGATAGCAAGCATAATGCTGGTCTGGCTGGCTTCGCGCGGATTGACAAGACGGAATGCAACCTTCATCGCCAGCTTGCCGACAAACACCAGCTCGAGCAGAATTGCGATAACAGTCATGATCGGCCACTCGTGGAACACTGCGAGAAATACCCAGTTCTGCATGGAACCGGTGTTCAGCACGATGTTGTACGCTACCATGCCGTATACCATGACAGAAGCCATGATAATGGTGTAAATAACGTCCTGAAATTTGTTTTTTGGCATTTTGTTTTCTCCTTTTTGTGTATGTGAAATATTTTTTGATAACGAATAGAAATGCAGCTGAACGCAAAAAAATAGGACGAAGTAAACTTTCGTCTACTTCGTCCTATGGACTACTTCAACTACCATTAATTATAAATATCATACCATATTTTGTGGGTGTTCGTCAAGGCTAACTTCGTTCTTGACAATACTGTTCCCTGGGTGTATACTGTGTCTGTAAATGAGAACCCCCTCCCTTGGGGGAGGGGTGCAGATAGGAGATGCGATATGAAACAACGGTTTCGGGTGGGCGGCATGAGCTGCGCGGCCTGCTCCGCCCATGTGGAGAAAAGCGTCTCGGCGGTGCCGGGTGTCAGCGGCGTGCAGGTAAATCTGCTCGCCGGCAGCATGGCGGTCGAGTACGACGAAAACGCGTGCGACGCACAGACGATTATAAAGGCGGTCGAGTCCGGCGGCTACACGGCTGCGGTGGACGATGGCAGGCAGACCTCGGCTCCGGCGCAAAGCCCGCAGGCGGACGAGGCGCTGAAGGAAATGAAGACCCGCATTATCGTTTCGGCGGTGTTCATGGTCGTTTTGATGTACTTCTCGATGGGTGAGATGGTCGGGCTGCTGCTGCCGTCCTATGCGGCAGGTATGGACGGCATGTTCAATCTGGCGCTCACGGAGCTGATCCTCACGCTGCCGATTGTCATTATCAATCGCAAATATTATATCAACGGCTTCAAAACGCTGCTGCATCGTGCCCCGACTATGGACGCACTCATCGCCGTCGCTCGGGTGCGGCGCTCGTGTACGGCATTTACGCGCTGATTCAAATCGCGCTCGCACCCACGCCGGAGGCAGCCCACAGCTTTATGCACGACCTGTATTTTGAGTCCGCAGGCATGATTTTGACGCTGGTAACGCTCGGCAAGTTCTTTGAAGCGCGTGCCAAGCGCAAGACCGGCGAAGCCATTGCGGCACTGATGGACCTGCGTCCGCAGACTGCCGAGGTCATCCGTGGCGGTCAGACCATGCAGCTGCCGATTGAGCAGGTACAGGTTGGCGATCTTGTTATCGTGCGCGGCGGTCAGTCCGTGCCGGTTGACGGCAAGATTACCGAGGGCAGCGCCTATCTGGACGAAAGCGCCATCACCGGTGAGAGCATGCCGGTCGAAAAGCACGTCGGCGATACCGTAATCGGCGCAACCGTATCCAAGAGCGGCTATGTTGTTATGAAGGCATTGCGTGTCGGCGACGATACGACCCTGAGCCAGATTATCCGTCTGGTAGAGGAGGCAGGCGCGTCCAAGGCGCCAATCGCCAAGCTGGCGGATAAGGTGGCAGGCGTGTTTGTGCCGGTCGTTATGGGTATTGCGCTCGTGACGGCAATCATCTGGCTGCTGGCCGGCGAAACGCCGAGTTTTGCGCTCACACGCGCGATTTCGGTTCTGGTCATCTCGTGCCCGTGCGCACTGGGACTGGCTACGCCGGTCGCTATCATGGTCGGCACAGGTGTCGGTGCGAAAAACGGCGTGCTGTTCCAGTCGGCGGAGGCGCTCGAGAATCTGCACAACGTAAACGCGGTCATCATGGACAAGACCGGTACCGTAACCGAAGGACGTCCGGTCGTAACCGACGTAAAATCCTTCGGCGTGGAGTCCGGTGACCTGCTCTCGCTGGCACTGTCACTCGAGAGCCGCAGCGACCATCCGCTGGCGGACGCCATTGTGCGCTATGCACGCGAAAAGAATGCGCAGGAGCGTTCGGTCACCGACTTTGAGATGATAGAGGGACAGGGTATCCGCGCAACTGTGGACGGCGTGCCGTGCTTTGCGGGCAACCGCCGGATGCTGCTCGCTAACGGACTCGCGCTGTCCGGCTCGATGCAGAAGCTGGGTGACGAGTTCGCCGCAGCAGGCAAAACGCCGCTGTTCTTTGCGGCAAACCGTCAGATCGTCGGCATTTTTGCGGTCGCTGACGTGCTCAAGCCGACCAGTAAGGCGGCAGTCGAAGCACTGCGCAGTATGCACATTGACGTAACGCTGCTCACCGGCGACATCCAGAAAACCGCGCAGTCCATCGCGTCCGAGCTGGGCGTGACCGATGTGATCGCTGAGGTGCTTCCGCAGGACAAGGAGCGTATCGTGCGCGAGAAGCAGGGCAAGGGCCGCAAGGTTGCCATGATCGGTGACGGCATCAACGATGCACCGGCGCTTGCGCGTGCCGATGTCGGCATTGCGATTGGTGCGGGCACGGACGTGGCTATCTCGTCTGCGGACGTTGTGCTGATGAAGAGCGACCTGATGGACGCGGTGGACGCCATCCGGCTGTCGCGCCGGACCATGCGCAACATTCGCCAGAACCTGTTCTGGGCGTTCTTCTACAACTGCATCGGCATTCCGATTGCGGCGGGTCTGCTGTGGGTACCGTTCGGCATCAAGCTCAGCCCGATGATTGGCGCGGCGGCAATGAGCCTGTCGTCCGTCTGCGTGGTATCCAACGCGCTGCGCCTGCGCTTTTTCAGCGCAACACCGCGAAAAACGGCGGGGACGCCTGCTGTTTTGCCCATAAGCGGCGAAAAGCCGCTTACGGCACATAAAAAGGAGGAAAATGTTATGGAAAAGACAATCAAGGTTGATGGCATGATGTGTCAGCACTGCGTGGCACATGTCAAAAAGGCGCTCGAGGGTGCAGCAGCCGGCTGTGATGTTGCGGTCGATCTGGATGCAGGCAAGGCAGTTGTTTCGGGCAAAACGCTGCCGGAGGATGCCGTTCTGACCGCAGCCGTCACCGAGGCGGGCTATGAGGTGGTTGACATCAAATGAGGGCAGATCGTAAAAAGGTCGAGCCGCTGCTCAGGACCGCGCGCGGGCAGATCGACGGCGTGCTCAAAATGATCGAGGACAACCGCTACTGCATGGATATTATGATGCAGCTGCAGGCGGTGGAATCGCTGGTGCATAAGGCGCAGAGAGAGGTTCTTCGCGGACATCTTTCCGGCTGTGTGCAGGATGCGTTTGAGACCGGAGATCAGAACGAGCGTGAGCAGAAGATCGCAGAGATCATCAAGCTGCTGGATAAAGCGTAAACGGAAGGACGTGCCTTTTGGCACGTCCTTTTTGCCTGAAAATTGAAGCTTTCTGCAGTTTATACAGGCTGTACAAAAATTACAAGCAAATAAGGATAACGCTCACAGCGGTATCTTCATGTACGGCGGCAAAGTTGATGCACAGAACGGTACAGCGCTGACAATTACCGGCACCGGTAATTCTGTATCCAAGGAAGTCGTAGAGGGTTACTATGTCGGTGCTCTGGCTATAAGAACCGCTGATCCGGCTAACGCAAATGTCCGGTTTGCAGATAATGCAACCGTAAATTTGATTGACAATGCAGTTTCCGCAATCAGAAACTGCGGTATGATCGAAATCGGTGCCGACACGGTTATCAAGAGCAACGGCAGCAAAACTCAGTATGGCGGCGGTATCCGCAATTACGGTGAAATTACTGTTTCTGCTGGTGCACAGCTGTATAACAACCATGCACTGATTGCTGGCGATGATATTTACAACGGTACCTATAAGTATAAAACTTACACTTGCGATGGCCGCATCACTTTTGCACCTGTCGGCAAGGACTGGGTACTGGACGACTGCAACGACCCGATCGTAGGCTGGTATCACGACGGCAAGGAAAAGCTGACGGACAATACCTACAAGCGCTGGAACGGTGATGGTGAAGGCGATGCCTACTACGCTGACGAATATACGGTTAGCGAAGAGGCTGTTTCCGATGCACTGGCGCTCAAGGCTGCACACGGTCAGCTCTGCAGCGTAACCTACGAAGTAACCGGCGACATTCCGTCTGATGCAGGCGCAGTTCCGGCGGCAGCCAAGGTGAAGAAGGGCGGCAGCTACACCGTCGCACCGGTACAGACCACCTCGCAGAGCCGCTACACGTTCAGCGGCTGGCGGATCAACGGTAGTGGTGATGTTGTAACCGAGATCAAGGACATTCAGCAGGATGTCAAGCTGATCGGCGTATGGACCCGCAGATCGTCCGGCGGTGGCGGCGGCAGCAGCAAGCCGACCGTTGACATTCCGGATGATGTACCGACCTCGGCGCACCTTGTGGGGCAGATTGTACTAATTGTTAGATTCGCAGGTGTTGTCCATCGCCACCAGACTGACGAGTTGTGCAGCACTGTTATCACCCAGGACCCCTCTCTTGATCTTCGGCGATTCACCTCGTGTCGCGCTTGCGGTATTGTCTTAACCGTATGTGTAGCAGTACGCTGTCTGTGCACTGCGAATATTTCACGAAAGACACTCGACGGTAACCGACTGCCGTTCCCCATTTCGGAGCGGTCGCCGGTCTCTGGTCTGCGCCAGACTAACAAACAAGGGAAAGGGATGAAAATTAGAGGGTGGAAACCGTAGGTGTTTACCCTCTTGTGCCCCTGCCGGGTAGGCAAATCCCCGCTGAATCTCAGCGAAAAACATTCCGTCCGTTAGGGACGAACACGCTTACGCAGTTCGAGTACTCCGCTCAGCCGGTGCTGAAAAAGGCTGCCGCCCGGAAAGGGCGTAGCGCATACGCACCTCGTGCGCCCAGCAAAGCCTCTGCAGAAGGCAAAAGAAAAGCCACTCACTTTCGTGAGTGGCTACTGGTGGAAGTTACAGGGCTCGAACCTGTGACCCTCTGCCGGTTGGTACATGACGAACCCGGCTGCAAAAAGGCAAAGAAAAAGCACTTACTTTCGTAAGTGCTTGATGGTGGAAGTTACAGGGCTCGAACCTGTGACCCTCTGCTTGTAAGGCAGATGCTCTCCCAGCTGAGCTAAACTTCCATTTTGGTGACCCAGCGGGGATTCGAACCCCGGACACCCTGCTTAAAAGGCAGGTGCTCTGCCGACTGAGCTACTGGGTCAGGTCAAAAAAGTTTTGCGCTGAGTATGAAATTAAGTCGTATGCCGTAATGGCAGGGACGGCTGGATTCGCTTTCCAACGGGAAAGCCACGGCGGTTCGAATAATCCACCGGATTATTCTCAAGAGCCGCCTTTCGAATCCAAGGATTCAAAATCTGCCATAATGGCAGGGACGGCTGGATTCGAACCAGCGAATGTCGGCGTCAAAGGCCGATGCCTTACCGCTTGGCGACGCCCCCGTATTCGTTTGCTCGAAACAGCGTTACCCTAAAGATAACGCGCTGCGTTCGCAGCGCGTCACAGGGTTATATGGGGTGGGTAAAGGGACTCGAACCCTCGACCCTCGGAACCACAATCCGATGCTCTAACCAACTGAGCTATACCCACCATATAAAGTTTGCAGCCGACGGAAATGGCACGCCAGGAGGATTCGAACCCCCGGCCTACTGCTTAGAAGGCAGTTGCTCTATCCGGCTGAGCTACTGGCGCATATCAATTCCGATAAACCCATTCGAAGAAAATGGAGCGGGTGATGGGAATCGAACCCACGTGTTCAGCTTGGAAGGCTGACATTCTACCATTGAACTACACCCGCGGGTCTTTCTGACGCTCATTTAGTATATCAATAAAACCCTATAATGTCAACATCTTTTTTCAAATTTTTTTGAAAAACTTTTTTCGGCCAAATTTGCAAAGAACATCAAAAGGGCAGACGGTCATGCTATACTGTAATCAAAGGAGGGAGAGAGCATGAAAGCAACGATCTTACTGGCCGAGGATGAGCAGGCCATGCGTGAGGTGCTGACCGACTACTTCACCGCGAAGAGCGGCGGCGATTTTACGGTCGTGGCTGCGCCGGACGGCGACACGGCGCTGCACTTAATCGAAACCCGGCGGTTCGACCTGCTGCTGCTCGATATCATGCTGCCGGGCACGGACGGCTTTGCGCTGTGCCGCGCGGCACGGCGGCAGGGAGACGCGCCCATTCTGTTCGTCACGGCGCGCGAGGACGAACAGGACAAGCTGCACGGTTACGGCCTCGGTGCGGACGATTATGTGGTCAAGCCGTTCTCGCTGGCGGTGTTGTACGCCAAGGCACTGGCGCTCCTGCGGCGAGCGCGGGGCCTCAATGCCGGGAATACGCTGACAGCGGGTACCCTGTCACTCGACCCGGAACGGGGGATTGTCACAGCGGACGGCAGGCGCATCGACCTGCCGCCCAAGGAATTTGCTTTGCTGCGGGCGCTGATGGAGCGCAAAAACCGCGTGCTGACGCGTGACGAGCTGTTGAACCTTGCGTGGGGCTGGGATTTTGACGGCACGGACCGGGTAATCGACGGGCACATCAAAAAGCTGCGCCGAGCACTCGGTCCGCATGCGGACTGTATCAAAACCGTGGTAAAGCGCGGCTACAAGCTGGAGGTGGACGGAGATGAAAACCAAACGTAGAACCTTTTGGAGCTTTTTCACACGAATCGGCGCGGGCTTCCTTGCATTCTGGCTGGCAGTGATGGCGGTGTTCACCGTCCTGCTGTCGCAGCAGCGTGCAAAGCTCATGCTGGCGGAAATGGAAAGCAAATCGGACAAGCTGATGGGAGAGGATACCGATTTTTTGCTTGATCCCTCGAGCTATGACACGACGGACGAGACGGAACTGCGCAGACGATTGAGCAAGCCGGTATTCATGGCGGACAGCGCAGACCCGCCCAATCTGCAGATCATCGAGACCGCTATCACCGACCTGAAATCCGGCAAAGTTCTGCAAAGCAACCGCTGGTGGCTTGAGTTGATCGAGGGAGACAACCTGTACCGCGTGGATATGAGCGGTCAGCCGCGCGAGGTGTGCGAGGCGGTTCTTGCGGGTGCGGGCACAGGCGAGTCGAAAATAGAATCGCTGCCGAAGATGACCTTTGAGGCGTGGGTGGACAGCGTGCCCGGATACCGCGATGACGCCTATCTGAAATCCATCACGATCGAGCCGACCAAGAGCGGCACTTGGGAGCCGACCGGAGAGGTGCGCACGATTGAATGCGCATATGACGCGGAGCAGGTGAAAGGTCTGACGCTGAAAACCATGAGTTGTAATCGCTTGGTGTGCCCCGGACCGAACGGCGCCACGACCGAACAGATTGCGGAATCCCTGTCCTCGCCCGCGCGGCAGGCGCTGCGGGAATGGGCAGAATACCCGAGCCGCACAAACAGCAGCCAAACGGTCGAGAAGCTGTGGCTCGTGCGAACGTACCGGCGGACGATCAGATATTGTCCGTTTGCGGAAAGCGGCGCTGTGCTGGTGTCCTATGCGGCGGAAGGATATCCGCTCAAAGCCTTGCTGCCGGTACTGATTCCCGTATGGGCGTTCAGTCTGGTGCTGGCGCTATTCTGCGCGGCAGTGCTGTCCGGTGCGCAGCTGCGCGTCTGGCGCAAACAGGAGCGCATAGAGCGGGTACGCCGTGAAACGACCGCCGCACTTGCACACGAGCTGAAAACGCCGCTCTCCGTGCTCAGCGCCACCGCCGAGCTGCTCGGTGATAACCTTGCACCGGAAAAGCAGGCACACTATCTGGGTGTCATTCAGCAGCAGGCGCAGCGGATGGACGGCAGTGTGCGGCAGATGCTCGAACTGTCGAGACTGGAGACCGGCGCAAAAGCTCTGCGGCGAACGGCGTTCTCTCTGGCAGAATTGGCGCAGGAGCGCCTGCAGGCGGCTCTGCCGGCCGATTCCACCATCCGCACCGAATTTGCAGCACAGGACAAATTTGAGGTCAATGCAGACAGGGCACTGCTTGCGCGGGCACTGGACGCACTGCTCGAGAACGCCGTGCAGCACACGCCGGAGGGCGGCTGCATTACGGTGCACCTCGCGGACGGTGTGCTCTCGGTGACAAACACCGGCGATGCCATTCCGGCGGACGCGCTGCCGCGGCTGTGGGAGGCGTATTATCAGGCCGATCCGTCGCGCAGCGCAAAAGGCGACGGACTGGACTGTCCATCGCGAAAACCGTGTTCGATCTGCATGGATACGCCTGCGGAGCGGAGAATACCGAAATCGGACCGAAGTTCTGGTTCCAATTTGCAGATAAATAGCAAAAATCGCTCGAAAGAGCGGTTTTTGCTGAGGCTGTCGAAAAACTCCGTTTTTCGAGCAGCCTCTCGATTGAAACCACGCTTTCAATCGAATCTTGACGAAAAGCCGCGCCCTATGGGCACAATTTTTCGTCCCTTGTATAATTCCCGAGGTACACGCCCCCGGGAATTATGAATTTGCTGTGCAAATTCTATTTTATGCGTGCTGCCGCACGAAAAGTAAAAACGATAGATTGACTTTTTCGACAGACTGAGCAAAAACCGCTCGAAAGAGCGGTTTTTGCTTTATTAAATAACTTTTTCGAATACCATGGTTGCCTGAATGCGGTCGCCGCCCATCAGACCCTTGCTGCCGCCGTTCGATGTAGTAATCGTGTGCAGGCGATAACCCTTTTGCGCTTGATGGTTAATCGCTTCTTCCAGTTCGGTCAGGTTGCCGGAACCGGTGCCGAGAAATTTTTCCTTCAAAGTAACCTGCAGAACAACGTAATGATAGTCCTTGCCGGATGCGGTGGAGAAAGTCGAGGAATCGCTGAAATCCATAAATAACACCTCCAGTAATTTACACGATTATATCGTATTCGACAGGAATTGTCAATCTGCGTGCAAAAGAAAACCGCCTGTTCAGGCGGTTTTCGCGTGTTAGATGGTATCCAGTTTTACCTTGCCGTCCTCAGCGGACAGGTGAGCGCCCATCAGCGGCTTATCACCGACGACGATGGCGGTGGCCAGCGGATTCTCGATCTCCTTCTCAATCAGGCGGCGCAGATTGCGGGCGCCGTACTTGACCGAGTAGGACTTCTCGGTGAGCAGACCGAGCAGGCTGTCGTCCCACGTCAGGCGGATATCCTTGTCTGCGAGCGTGGTGCGCAGCTCACCGAGCATGATCTCAGCGATATGGCGGAAGTTATCCTCGGACAGCTGGTTGAACGCGATAATCTCGTCAATGCGGTTGAGAAACTCCGGACGCATGATTTCTTCAAGAGCCTTCATCACGCGGTCCTTGCTCATCTGAGACACGGTGCGGCCGAAGCCTGCAGGCGTGTTATTGGACTGCGAACCGGCGTTCGAGGTCATAACGATAACCGTGTTCTCGAAGCTGACAACGCGGCCCTGAGCGTCGGTCAGACGGCCGTCATCCAGAATCTGCAGCAGAGAATTGAGTACATCCGGATGCGCCTTCTCGATCTCGTCGAACAGAACGACAGAGTACGGACGGCGGCGGATCTTCTCGGTCAGCTGACCGGCTTCATCGTAGCCGACGTATCCCGGAGGGGAACCGATCAGGCGGGAAACCGTGTGCTTTTCCATATATTCGGACATATCAAGACGCACAAGCGCATCCGGCGAGTCGAACAGGTCGAGAGCAAGCTGCTTGACCAGCTCGGTCTTGCCGACGCCGGTCGGGCCGACGAACAGGAAGGATGCCGGCTTGCGCTTGGGACTGATTCCCGCGCGGTTGCGGCGGATGGACGCGCAGACCGCGTCTACGGCTTCGTCCTGACCGATAACGTGCGATTTCAGGCGGGATTCCATATCGCGCAGGCGTGCGGACTCCTGCGCCGCTACCTTGGATGCCGGAATGCCGGTCCAGATTTCAATAACCTCAGCCAGAAGCTGCTCGTCAACCTGCGGTGCAGGCTTGGTCAGCAGCTCGTGCAGCTGTGCCTCCACCTGCAGAATGCGGCTGCGGCAGGTGGCGATCTTGGCGTAGGTCTCCTCCTCCTCGGCGCGGGCAGAGGACTGGGTCAGCTCGTCAAGCTGTGCCTGCAGGCGCTCAAGCTCGTTCTGCAGCTCGGGAATCTCGGACAGCTGCGGAGAATCCAGATTGAGGCGCGAGCAGGCTTCGTCGATCAGGTCGATGGCCTTATCCGGCAGAAAACGGTCGGTGATATAGCGTTCGCTCATCTCAGCGGCACGGCGGCACATCTCATCGGAAACAGTAACGCCGTGGAAGGTCTCGTAGTACGAGCGGATGCCCTTCAAAATCTCGGTGGTCTCGGCAACCGACGGCTCACCGATGTAGACCGGCTGGAAACGGCGCTCGAGCGCAGCGTCCTTCTCGATATACTTGCGGTACTCCTTGAGCGTAGTCGCGCCGATGACCTGAATGTCACCGCGGGCGAGGGCAGGCTTGAGGATGTTTGCGGCGTTCATCGAGCCTTCGGAATCGCCGGTGCCGACAATGTTGTGCACCTCGTCGATGACAAGGATGATGTTGCCGATACGCTTTACTTCGTCGATCAGGCCCTTCATGCGGCTCTCAAACTGGCCGCGGAACTGCGTGCCCGCCACGAGAGCGGTCAGGTCGAGCAGATGGACCTCCTTGTTGCGCATCTTGAACGGAATGCGGCCCTCGTTGATGCGGACTGCCAGACCCTCGGCAACGGCGGTCTTGCCGACACCGGGTTCGCCGATCAGGCACGGGTTGTTCTTCTGTCGGCGGTTCAAAATCTGAATGACGCGGTCGGTCTCGCGGTCGCGGCCCACGATGTGGTCAATGCGGCCTTCTGCGGCCTTTTGGGTCAGGTTCTCGCAGTAATTGTTCAGATATTTACGCTTTTTATCCTCCTTGCGGGAAGAACGGGTACGGGTCTCATCGTGAGAGCCGCCTGCGGGCTGTCCCGGCAGAGTACCGGCAGCAACCGGATCGGTCTCATGGGGTGCGTCGTCGTCCGTGCCGTCCGAACCGGCGGGAACCAGGTCGTTCAGGTCGGACAGGGAGCCGATCTCACCGGAGAGCGCTTCGAGGTCATCCTCGGTGATACCCATTTGCTCCATGATGTTATCGAGCGGCTTGACACCCAGTTCGCGTGCACATTTAAGGCACAGACCCTCCTGGGTGGTCTTATCCGGTCCCTCGATTTTGGTGATGAACACCACCGCGATGTTTTTCTTGCACCGCGAGCACATTGGCATATTCATAGGTTAAACTCCTTTTAGGAATTGAGAATTGGTAATAGAAAATGGAGAATTAAGGTGTTCTCCATTAAATGGCGATTGGTAAAGCATCCACAAGCTGTTTGAGCAGCAGCGTATGCTTGACACGCTCCGGCGAGAGATAGCCGAGCGATGTGTAGGTGATCGGGAACAGCCACTGCAGCACGATCAGCAGGATGCAGACGAATGCAACGCCGGTTACAAAGCCGATGAGTGCGCCGCCTGCAGAATCGAGTGCGCTGAGCGGTGTACGCCGCACAATGAGCTTAAGGCTGCGACCGAAAATCCAGATGAGCCGTCCGAACAGCACGCTGAACAGCACCACAAGCATAGAGAACGCGATGCTCTCCGACATGCCGACAGCCGCTTCGGTGACGCTCTGCCGCAGACCGTCCAGCACGCCTTCGGCGGTTTTAAGTGCGGCCTGTTTTTCAAACAGCTGACCGACTGCCGGCACGACCACCCACTGCGCGATATACGGTGCGGTATACTTGGCGGCGGCGACCGACGCGGCGATCATGCCGATGCGGCCGAGCACGCCGTACAGCGCACCGACCAGTCCGCGTCGGGCACCGAGCCACACGTTGGCCAGCAGCACGGCAATGAGGATCAGGTCAGGCGCGTTGAGCAGCTGCGCCGCTGTGGAAATCATATCGTTGATATCAGTTATCTGCATGCACTTCCTCGGATCGTTCGGAATGCGCGGTAAAGATACGCGCGTTGCGGTTGTAGAGCAGGAAAACCGTACCGTCATCGGTCATGAGCACACGGCGTGCGCCGACAGCGTCATCATTGTGCCACTGCGGCTCGGCGGAGGTGTTGTAGACCGTAACGCCGGACGCAGACAGCACCGCCGTACCGGCGTTGGAGACGGCAAGCGCCGTCGGCTCCTCGGTCAGTGCGAACGGACCGTGCAGACTGCCGTTGCGGACGGTATAGAGGTCGCTGCGTGCATCGTTCAGGTAGGAGCGCACAGCGACAGCCATCGTACTGCCCTGAGAGGCAGTGGCGATCAGATCCTGCGAGCTGAGCTCGAGCAGCACATCGACCGTGCCTCTGCGGGTGACATGATACAGGCCGGTGTCGCACAGCGCGATCGCGGCGTTGTTCTCGGAATAAGTGAGCGTTACACCGAGCGCGTCAGTCAGTGCGGTGTCCGAAACCTGCTTGCCGGAGGACACATCAAAGAACAGCACATGGGATTCGAGCGTTACGCCGTTCTGCCGGAAGGCGAGAATGCCGAGCGTATTGCAGTCCGGCGAGAGCACAGCGGATACAATATAGTATTCCGAAGCGCGGTATTTGAAAACCTCTTTTCCTGCGGTGTCGTAAACGGCAGCGGCGGTACGGTAGCCGTGCTCATTGGTGGTGAGCACGAAACGGCCGCTGCGGCCGATCGAACCGTTCAGAATGGTGGATTCCAGCTCCAGCTCCGCGACAGCGCCTGCTGAGCCGACCAGTGCGGCTTTGACGCCGCCGCGGTCGTACACGAGCACATGATTCGTGCTGCTTTCCACCGCGGGATCGGAGTAGCCGAGCGAATAGCGCAGCGTGGTCATGCTGCCCGCGCGGGACAGGAACAGCGCGTCACTGTCCGCGTACGCCAGACCGGATTCAAACAGCGCACCGTCGCTGAAGGTCTCGTTTTCGTAGTTGATGGTGGTGATATCGCCGTCATGCGAGCGAATACCGGCCGCAATATAGCTGCCGAGCGTGCGCAGCGAGGTCGGCGTAAAAATACGGTAGTTGGCGATCAGGAACAGGGCTGTTCCCAGCACCAGAGCCCAGCCGCAGAGCATGCGGACCAGAGCGGTCGTGCGGATACGCGCGTCCTTGCTGTCGAGCAGGCGCTGACGGCGCTCCCGCCTGGAGAGCGGAAAGCGGATGATATTCTGCTTTGGGTTCTGTTCGCTCATGAAATCCCGCCTCCTTATTGTAGCGTGTTTAATGGGTGAAAATGTGAATAAAACTTGAAATCTGTCAGTCCGACAGGCGGAATCTGTCCAGTTCGGGTGTATCGTCGTACCACAGGCGGTTCATGAACAGACCGCAGGCAGGCAGGGTCGGTCCGGCCTGCTCTCTGTCGCACGCGAGCAGTACGTCGCGCACCTGCTCGGGCGCTAGCTTGCCGCCGCCGACATACGTCAGCGTGCCTGCAATCGCGCGGACCATGTTGTACAGGAAGCCGTCGCCGCAGACGCGGATGCGGATGAGGTCATCCACCGGCTCCACCTCGCACCAGAAAATAGTACGAACCGTGCTCTTGACCGGTGTGCCCTGACTTCTCACGGATGCAAAGTCCTGCTTGCCGACAAAATACTGTGCGCCTTCCTGCATTTTTGTAATATCCAGCGGATAATTGTACCGATACGCGTACCGCGCGTGGAACGGGTCCCGCAGGGTGGAAGGAAACAGATAATAGGCGTATTCCTTTTTGGTGCAGTTGAAGCGCGCATCGAAGTCCTTGGGAACCTCGACTGCGCCGGAAACCGCAATATCCTCGGGCAGAAAGCTGCTCAGCGCATACGGCAGACGGTCCATCGGGATCGTGCAGTCTGCGTGGAAGTTTGCCACATACCGGCGGGCATGAACGCCGGAATCCGTGCGTCCGACACCGGAAACATGAACTTTTTGCTTCAGCAGATGAAAAATCGCGTCCTCCATACTCTCCTGAATCGAAGGACCGTTTTTCTGAATCTGCCAGCCGTTATAGTGGGTGCCGTCGTAAGACAGCACTACTGCAATATTTTTCATCATTTCAGTTACTCTTAGTGGGTCGTGAATGGAGAATTGAGAATGGAAAAATGGAAAATGAAGGTGCGGTGCAAAAGCGCCGATTATAATAAATCGCACTTTATGCGATACCGCAATTCTCCATTATCAATTTTCAATTATCAAAGGCCAAAATGCTTGAGTATAATAACAACTGCGAACAAAACCGCAACCCACAATAAAGCGCAAACATCTACGCGGGCGATCTTCAGCTGGCGCATGCGGGTACGGCCAACATCGCCGCGGTACAGTCGGCACTCCATGGCGGTTGCGAGTTCGTCTGCACGGCGGAACGCCGAGATGAACAGCGGCACGAGAATCGGGATCATGGCCTTGGCACGCTGAATCAGGTTGCCGGAGTCAAAATCTGCACCGCGCGCCTTCTGTGCCGAGATAATCTTCTCGGTCTCTTCGATAAGGGTTGGGATAAAGCGCAGTGCGATCGACATCATCATGGACAGCTCATGCACCGGCGCGTGCAGCTTTTTGAGCGGAGAAAGCAGACGCTCGAGTCCGTCGGTCAGCTGAATCGGTGAGGTGGTGTAGGTGAGCATGGATGTTGCGATGATGAGCAGCATCAGGCGCAGTACCATGAAAATGGCCAGCTTAACGCCTTCCACACTGATGTGCAGGAAGTGCCACTGGAAAATGTAGGTGCCTGGTGTATAGAACAGGTTGAGCACCGCTGTGAAGATAACGATGAACAGGATCGGCTTGAGGCCGCGCAGCACCATTTTGGGCGAAATACGCGAAATACCGATGACAACGGCAAGAAATGCGATGATCAGCGCATAGGAAACCGGGCCTTGCGCGAGAAACAGCAGCACGATGAATGCCACCGTCAGCACGATCTTTACGCGCGGGTCAAGACGATGCACCGCGCTGTTGCCCGGAAAAAACTGACCGAGGGTAATGTCCTCAGCATTCGTGAGCAGCCTCCTTCCACTTGCAGGCACGCAGGGCATCCATTGCCTGCGCTACGGTGTAGACCGAGGTATCAACATCGTGACCGCGCTTTTTCAGCTCAAGCATGACCTTGGTGATCATCGGGATGTCCAGTCCTGCGGCAATGATCTCGTCCGCGTGCGAGAAAACCTCGCGCGGCGTGTCGCAGAACAGCACCTTGGCGTGATTCATCACAAGCAGACGGTCGGCAACCTGTGCGATATCCTCCATCGAGTGGGACACGATGAGTATGGTCGCGCCGGACTGCTTGTGGTAGCTGCGGACCAGCTCAAAAATCTCGTCACGGCCCGCCGGATCGAGGCCCGCGGTCGGCTCATCGAGCACGAGCACATCCGGCCGCATCGCGATAACGCCTGCGATGGCAACACGGCGCTTCTGACCGCCGGACAGCGCAAACGGAGACTGGTCGGCAAGCTCGGGTGCAAGGCCGACTGCCGCCATGGATTCGCGCACGCGCTCGTCAATCTCGGCCTGCGGCAGCTCATGTTGGTCGGGCCGTAGGCGATATCCTTTGCGATGGTCTCCTCGAACAGCTGGTATTCCGGATACTGGAACACCAGACCGACGCGGAAGCGCGTTTCGCGGCTGCACTTGCCCTTGGCATCCCAGATGGACTTGCCATCGAGCAGGACCTCGCCTTCGGACGGCTGTAGCAGACCGTTCAAGTGCTGAATGAGCGTAGACTTGCCCGAACCGGTGTGACCGATCACACCGAGAATTTCGCCTTTTTCGATTTTCAGGTCAACATGGTCAAGCGCAACACGCTCAAAGGGGGTGCCTGCGCCGTAAACGTGCGTCAAGCCCCTCGTTTCAAGTATGGTTGACATAAGATTCTCCTTCGGATAATCAATTCAAATATTCTTGTTCGAGAATATCTGCACATTCCTCGATCGAAAGTGCGTCGATCGGCAGCTTTTCGCCGTCCTGCTGATCGAGGTCGTACAGGACTTCGATGGTCTGCGGTACGGTCAGGGAAGCCGCGCGCAGCTTGTCCACCTGCGTGAAGATCTCGCGCGGAGTGCCGTCCATCAGCACGTTGCCCTTGTGCATGACAACCACACGCTGCGCCTGTACGGCCTCGTCCATGTGGTGGGTGATAAGGATAACGGTGATGCCGAATTTGCGGTTCAGCTCACGGACAACATTCATGACCTCACGGCGGCCCTGTGGGTCGAGCATGGCGGTCGGCTCATCGAGTACAACGCAGCGCGGCATCATGGCGATAACGCCTGCGATTGCGATTCGCTGCTTCTGTCCGCCGGACAGACGGTGCGGCGCCTGTGCACGGTATTCGTACATGCCGACGGCACGCAGTGCATCGTCAACGCGCTTGCGGATTTCCTCGGGCGGCACGCCCATGTTCTCCAGCGCGAATGCGACATCTTCTTCAACAACGGTGGCGACAAGCTGGTTGTCCGGATTCTGGAATACCATCGAGACGGTTTTACGCACATCGTAGGTGTTGTTTTCGTCGCGGGTGTCCATCATGTCAACGTAGCATACGCCGCCGGTCGGCAGACGGATCGCATTGAAGCAGCCGGCGAGCGTACTCTTGCCCGAGCCATTGTGACCGAGCACCGCGACGAACTCGCCGCGCCGGATGGAAAGATTTACGCCCTTTAGCACAGGAACGGAAAGCTGTCCGTCCTCGGCCGGGTAGGCGTACTGCAGGTTTTCGGTTTTGATGATTTCACTCATTTATTTTCGTCCTTCGGTAGATTTCAAAGGGTTGATGGTACAATATGCACCGGATAAATAAAATATCGTAGGGCGGGTGCTGTGATTTACTCCTCGGCGATAAAGCGTGCCGATGAGCCGCACGGCAGCACCAGACCGGTCGATTCAACCGGCAGGCCGAGCTCCTGCGCCTCAATCTTGCCGGCGGCGCGCTTGCCGGCGGTGATGCCGAGCAGATAGCTCATCACAGACGGCGCAAGGCCGGTGGAATAGCTGGAAATGAGCACGAACAGCGGCTTGTCGCTCAGCACGCCCATGGTCAGGTCTATGAAGTCGGCAACGTCCTCCTCGATCTTCCACGTCTCGCCGGACGGACCACGGCCGTAGCTCGGCGGGTCCATAATAATCGCATCGTACTTGCGTCCGCGGCGGATCTCGCGCTGCACGAACTTTTTGCAGTCGTCCACGATCCAGCGAATCGGGCGGTCGCTCAGACCGGAGGACGCGGCGTTCTCCTTGGCCCACTGCACCATGCCCTTGGATGCGTCAACGTGGCAGACGGACGCGCCGGCGTTTGCCGCCGCAAGCGTAGCGCCGCCGGTGTACGCGAACAGGTTGAGCACGCTGATCGGGCGGCCTGCGTGACGGATCATCTTGTCGATAAAATCCCAGTTGGCAGCCTGTTCGGGGAACAGACCGGTATGCTTGAAGCTCATCGGCTTGAGCTGGAACGTCAAATCACCGTAGTGGATAGCCCACTGCTCGGGCAGCTTGCGGATTTCCCACTTGCCGCCGCCTGCGTTCGAGCGATGATAGATGGCGTTTGGCTTGTTCCAAACCTTACAGTCCTTGTCGCGCGGCCAGATAGCCTGCGGGTCGGGGCGCTGCAGAATCTGATTGCCCCATCGTTCAATTTTTTCACCGCCGCCGCAGTCGAGCACGGCGTAGTCCTTCCAATGATCTGCGATCCACATAAATATTCTCCATTACATTATATATAAGTAGTTGTTTACACAATAATTCAGTATCTATTCTACCACCAAATATGCACTAACGCAATGAAAAGCGATTAGAAATAAAAGGTGTCAAGACAGCGTATTTTGGCGAATACAGCAAAACGGCTGCACCGTAAGGTACAGCCGTTCGAGCGGGAAAAGCAGTCAGAACCGTTCGCAGAAGCCTTCGCCGCCGTTTGCAAGCGACTTGAGAGCCGTCGCGCGGCGTTCCTCGGGTTCGTCTGAGATACATACCGCATCGGTCAGCACCTGCCGCGCCTGATACGGCAGATCAAAGAACTGCTCCATTGCCCGCGGACTGTGGCCCATTTCCTGCATAAAATCAAAGGGAATCTCGCCGGAGACCTGTTTTTTCCTGTCCTGCACCATAATTGCACGCTCCTTTCGATTGCAGTATCTCCGAAGTTCGTGCTATAATACCATTATAAAAATTAGTAATTAGGAAGTAGTAATTGAGGGGAGAAGTTCACTTTCCATTCTCCATTCTCAATTTTCCACTATTGAGGGGTTTTTATGGATTTGCAGAAGAATAAGACGTATCGTTGTCAGATTACGGATTACACGGCGGACGGCACGGGGTTTGCGAAGATCGAAGGCCGGGCGGTATTTGTGCCGCGTACGGCAGTTGGCGATCAGTGTGATGTCCGCATTGTCAAGGTGACGAAAAATGTGGCGTTCGGCAGGGTAGAGAAGATTATCGTGCCGTCGGGACAGCGCATTGCGCCTGCATGTCCGGTGGCGGACAAGTGCGGCGGCTGCTGTTATCAGCACATCACCTACGGGGAAGAACTGCGTGCAAAGGAGAAAAAGGTGCGTGATGCGCTGACGCGCATTGGCGGTCAGGACGGCGCAAAGCTGCTCGGCATTACGGGTGCGCCGACGACTGAGCATTACCGCAATAAGGCGCAGTATCCGGTCGGACGGGACAAAGAGGGCAGCATCGTTACTGGCTTTTACCGTCCGCGCAGCCACGACATTGTGCCGGTGGACAGGTGTTTGATCCAGTCCGAGACGGCAGATAAGATTGCCGCTGTGGTGCGTGAATGGATGACGGAATTTTCGGTCAAGCCGTACGATTATGCGAGCAAGCGCGGCACGATTCGCCATATTTATGTTCGTGTGGGCGAAAAAAGCGGCGAAAGCCAGCTGACGCTCATTTCCGCGACCAAGAAAATGCCCGGGCTGGACGTGCTGGTCGAGCGTTTGCGCGCGGCAGCACCGTCGCTGACGGGTATTCTGCTCAACCACAACCAGCGCGATGACAACGTGATTCTGGGTGACCGGACGGATGTTCTCTGGGGTGAGCCGATGCTGGAGGACCGCCTGTGCGGGCACACGTTTTTGCTCTCGCCCGAGGCGTTTTATCAGGTCAATCACGCGCAGGCCGAGCGTCTGTATGCGTGCGCGGTGGACTACGCCGGTCTGACCGGCGAGGAGACCGTGCTTGACCTCTACTGCGGTGCGGGTACGATCACGCTGGCGCTGGCCGAGCACGCAAAGACTGCCATTGGCGTGGAAATCGTGCCGGAGGCCATCGAAAATGCCAAGCGCAACGCGCTCCGCAACGGCATGGAGAACACAGAGTTCTTTTGTGCGGATGCGGGTCAGGCGGCGCAGCGGTTGGCTAAGCGCGGCATTGATGTGTTGGTGGTCGATCCGCCGCGCAAGGGTCTGGACGCGACTGCACGCGACGCGATCCTTAAAATGCAACCGCCTAAGGTCGTGTACGTTTCGTGCGACCCGGCAACGCTTGCGCGCGATGTGGCGGAGCTGTGCGGCGCAGGCTACACGCTTGAGAAAGCACAGGCGTTCGATCTGTTCCCGAGAACTTTTCATGTGGAGACGGTTGTCTTGCTTTCCAAGGGTGAGGTCGACTCGAAAAAGATTCGGGTTGAGTTCTCTTTGGAAGATATGGATATGTCCGAATTTCAGGATGGGGCAACCTATCCGCAGATCAAGGAGTATGTGTTGGAGCATACCGGGTTAAAGGTGTCCAACCTCTATATCTCACAGATTAAACGAAAATGTGGGATTGGGGTTGGTAAGAACTATAATCTGCCGAAGTCCGAGGATTCCAGACAGCCCCAGTGTCCGCCGGAAAAAGAGAAAGCAATCCGAGAAGCATTCAAATATTTTGGGATGATCTAACATCCCGCAAAATGGAGGTTTCTTATGGATAGATTGATTTCTTGTGAGTTTAACATGGATACCGCTTGTGTGGAACTGAAATTTTTAGATGGCAGCATGATTGCCATTGATACCATCGCCGTGGAGAATGAGGTTGCTGACAATATGTATCAACGGTCAGAACTGGATTATCTAATCTACAATGATCCGGTTGGATATGCAGACTTGATCTTGAACGGTGATCCCGAAATTTATCTAAAAACTGTAACTGAATGTAAACCCTTAGATTAAAACTCAGCCCTCTGCCTTTTCCTTGGCAGAGGGCCGTTTTTTGCTTAACAGTTATTGAGCATCCCTTAATTGCTCTACAACACTGCATTTCGCTGCATTGTCATACATCATGCAAGGAATCAGCCACCCCAGCAGAAGAAATACCGGAATTGTCAGCAGGACAGGCAGAATGGTGAATCGATACTCAAAGAACCAGAACATACTGCCCAGCATTTTTCCTGCAAGAGGTCCCACCGCCAGCGACAGAATAAAGGCCGCCGATACGGAGGACATTGCGTAAAACAATCCCTCGTAGATCAGCATGGTTTTGAGCTGCCGGTTCGTCATTCCTACAGCCTGAAGCACAGCAAATTCACGGCGGCGGGAAAGAATACTGGTCATCATGGCGTTGAAGAAATTTAAGAGTCCCACCAGCCCGATGATAGCACAGAGGATACCACCTACCAGAAGGAACATCTGCCGGAACTGAGCAAACTCAGAGCGAGCCGTGGCCTTGCTTTCATACATCAAGGGTGAAAACTCACCGGCAGTGAGCTTCGATAGATATTGCTCTGCTTCGGCCTCGTCTGCGTCGTCTGCTGTGTCGAACAGGTAGAGCATCGGAATGGCCGCACCGCCGCTGTCCCTCTGTGCGGTATCCACAGACAAAACTGTCTCATATCCAATACCACCATAACGATAACTCATGGAATACGGAAGCTCTACCAAGGCGCAGACCGTGTACTCTACATCTCTGGCTCCATACAGTTTTTCCTGAAAGTACTCCTCCGGTGTATCTTCGGTGCGGAGTTCCCCGGTGCGGCTGTCGATATATTTCACATCGTCCGCATAGGTGGCGGTGATCGTGTCTCCCACCTTGGGGTAGTATTCAGGATTGGGCAGATTACCGTAGTCATCTAAGGAAACCGCAATGGCAATAGCGTTATTGTTTGGCTCCAGCATAGGAGAAATATCTCCGTCGAACACTTGCAGCTTGTCAAACAGGCTGTTATCCAGAGCCTCGATTCTGGTATCTCCCATCACCATATCGCCCCGGTGCTCCATGCGGCTCATATGGCTGTCCAACTGCTCAGCACTTTCGTACCTTGCATAGTCCTGCCGCAGAGCATCCTCCGTCATCCAAAGATATACGGGTTTTCGCACAGCATATCCCGTGCCGGAAAGACTGGACTTTGTGTTTGCTGCGATCTCTTCGATCTGTTCCGGCGTGATGAATTCATCTGCCGGGTTGTAACGGAAATAGTCGGGCGTGCTGACGATAAAATCGGCGCAGGTCATGAAGGATACATACTTCTCCATGCTGAAGCCGCCCACAAAGGCACACAGTGCATTGAACAGCGTCACCGACAGTGCCAGAGACACCACCACCAGCACCGTCTTTTTTTTGTTTCGTCCCAGATTGGCAAAGGCCATCTGATGGAGCTTCGCTCCCCGGGTGCTGCGCTGTTTTTTCTTGGTCTGCATCGCATCTGTATATTTGGTAGCCTCCACCGGAGAAACCCTGGCTGCCATTTTCCCGGGCTTGGAGCAGGACAAAAGCACCGTCAGCAGGGCAAACAGCACGGAGCCAACAAAGATCACAGGCGAAGTGCTGATGGTGGTGATGCCTGCATCCAACTGGGTGGAGCGCAAGACAACAGGCACCAGAACAGCGCCAATGCCATAGCCCAACAGCAGCCCCGCCGGAATGCCGATCAGACAAAGCAGAAGTGCCTGCTGGCGAATGATGCGTTTGAGCTGCCGGGGCGTTGTGCCAATGGTTTTCAGAAGCCCGTAAAACCGGATATCCCCCGCAACAGAGATCTGGAAAATGTTATAGATGATAAGATACCCGGTGAAAATCACCAGCAGCAAAAAAGCTGCTATGGCGATCACAAGTTCCGGATCGAGATGCGACTCCAGCTGGGATGAGGTATATCCCCAGTTGACGCCGATCCGGACGCTGTTGGGATCGGTATAGCTGTCCCATGTGTAGCCGAGATCGGTATCCACCTGCTCCATCTGCCCTTGAATGTTTGTACTGGAAGCCATCATGACATTCAAATCGGTGCGGAAAGGCTGTAAACCTGTTTTCACTGCCTGCGCTTCGATGTCATCTGCGTAATCACGGCTGATGTTGATGTAATGAACAGGCATTAGTTCATCATAGTCCCAATAGCCCACCAGCGTAAAGGTATCTGTTACAGTAAAGGCGGTTTGATCCTTGTCCGTAATGGAATAGGAAACCGTGACCTCGGCGCCCAGCTCCGGCGTTACGCCAAGCAGCTGCAACGCTGCCGTATCCATGGCTACCTCTTTGCCGCTTTCGGGCATCCGTCCGGTAGTAGGGGTTGCATAGCTCCATTTAGTGCAGTTGACATCCATGTAGCTGATCTCTGCAGGGGTTTTGGAAAAGACACCCTCCGCAGTGATACCGATTACCTTCCGTACCCCCGCAGCCTTCACCTTTGGGTGGGCAGCGATACGTTCCGCCTGCTCGGGGGAAACATCCTTAAAGGTACCGTGTGCATAGCCACCTACCTGCCGAAACTGGTAGGTTTCATAACTGGCGTTCAACGACAAGACAATGGTGAACATGGACGTAAATAGCAGCGTTGTCAGCGCAATGGCAAAAATAGCGATCAGATTGCGGCGACGGTTCGCATAAAGAGATTTTAAGCTGAGCTTTCGAATACATTTTCTGTTTTTGACATTCATCGTAGCCACCTCCCGTTAGTTCTGGGAGACGATCCGACCATCTTCGATACGGATAATGCGGTCTGCCATCTGCGCAATTTCTTCGTTGTGAGTGATCATTACGATTGTCTGGGCGAACTTTTGACTGGTGACTTTCAAAAGGCTCAATACATCCTGGCTGGTTTTGGAATCCAGATTGCCGGTGGGTTCATCTGCCAGAATGATAGCGGGTGCTGCCGCCAGCGCACGGGCAATGGCTACTCGCTGCTGCTGACCGCCGGAGAGCTGATTGGGCAGGGCATCCAGACGATCATCCAGCCCAAGTGTCTGTACAATCTGCTGTACGAAATCCTTATTGACCTTGCCACCGTCCAGCTCAATGGGTAGAACAATATTTTCATACACATTCAGCACCGGAACAAGATTATATGCTTGGAACACAAAGCCGATTTTCCTGCGGCGGAAGATGGTCAGCGCTTCCTCCTTCAGGGAGAAAATATCCTGTCCGTCCACCATGACCGTGCCACTTGTAGGGCGATCCAGCCCGCCCAGCATGTGCAGCAGCGTGGATTTGCCGGAGCCGGATGTGCCGACAATTGCAACAAATTCGCCCTTCTTTACACTTAAATCAACTCCATCCAACGCATGAACTGCGTTATTGCCGGAGCCATAAATCTTTTTCAGGTTTTTTGCCTGTAAAACTTCCATAAATGAGTACCTCCATGAAAAAATCTGTATGTATGAAAGGAAATCATCCTTTGATACATACAGATTATCGCATAGGAATCTTTCCACATTCTTTCCGGCGGAAAATGAAATCTAACAGTTTTGATAGAATTGTTGTTATTTCGGCAGAAATATGGAAAATGTACTTCCTTTTCCCGGAACGGAAGCAATCTTGATATAACCTCCCTCACCGGATATGATCTGTCGGGCAAGGTATAAGCCGATGCCGACCCCTTCCTGCTCCTGAACCGCCTTTGAGCGGTAAAAGCGAGCAAATATCTTCGCTTGCTCAGTTTCCGGTATGCCTGAACCGGTATCCGATATATCGACCCTTGCAAACATTTCATAGCTTACGGCAGAAATAGTAATGGTGCCATGCTCCGTATATTTGATGGCATTGTCTACGATATTCGCCAGCGCTTCCGCTGTCCATTTGAAGTCGAATACGGCAAAAGCATCGGTATCTTGCAGTCGCAAAGACAATCCTTTTTCAGAAGCCTTGGCGGCATATTGTTCTACTACGCTTTCAAGCAGCGGCTGCAGCGCTGCTTGCTGAGGGGAGAGTGAAATGATCCCGTTTTCCAGTCTGGAAAGCTTTACGAGAGAATCGATCAGAAATCGCAGCTTTTCCGATTGTTTGTACAGCGCCTCCACATTTGCCTTCGCCGATGCAGGCAGAGTTTCCTCCATCAGAAGCTCGCTGTATAACAGCAGGTTTGCAATCGGCGTTTTCGTCTGGTGGGAAATGTCCGCAATCAAGGTTTTGATTTTGTCTTTTTCCTGCGCTATGTTTTGAGAAGATGCTTCTGCGGCGGAAAGATAGTGCGCAAACTTTGTTTCCAATGCAGACAGCTGGCTTTCATCAAAATTGGTTTCAGAAAAGGAGCCGGTCATGGCAGCGTCCAGCATCCTTTCGATTTCTTCCATCGTTTTTCTGGTCTTTCTCCGCTCCCATAACACAACAGCTGCCGCCGCCAGAAAACACAGCAGTATGATCACAATACCGGTTTTATTCATCTTTTGTCACCCAGCTATAACCGATTCCATAGACGGTTTTAATGTATTTCTGTGCACCAAGCTTATCCCTCAGACGCTTGATCGTAACAGACAAAGCATTTTCATCCACATATTCTGCGCCATCTGTCCAGATCCGGTCGACAAGGTCTCCACGGGTCATGGTTCGACCACGATTTTCAACAAGCAGACGCAGTAATTTTTGTTCTGTTTTACTCAATTCCACTTTGGAATCTCCCACATAAAAGGTCATAGCCTCAAAGTCAAAGTGAAATAGATCCATATGGAACGGCGCATTTTTATGGTTTGACGCTTGCTTTCGCAGTTGGGTATTCACCCTTGCCCGCAAAACCGAAAGAGAAAAGGGCTTGGTAATGTAATCATCAGCGCCCCTCTCCAGTCCGTCTACGATGTCCAGATCGGTGTCATTGGCAGTCAGCAGAATAACAGGAATATAGGGTGTGTTTTCCTTGACCTCCCGGAGCAACTCGAGCCCGCTGCCATCCGGCAGATTGATATCCAGCAGGATCAGGGATACACCGCCGCAAAGAAGCTGTTCCTTCGCCGCTTTTAGGTCTTGGCAGGAAATGATCTGACGGTCATCTGCTTTCAGTGCTTTACTTAAACCCTGATTCAACCCTATATCATCTTCAATAATCAATAATTGTTCCATGTATCTCACTCCCTCGTTATTCAAAGGCCACCATTATTTCCTTGGGTAATTTTTCGTTCTCACAGTTCAGAAGATAGGCGATTGCTCTGCTTGCAAATTTGTTTGTTTTCACTGTATCCCAATCGGCAAGCAAAATGACCTCTGCCTTGCCGTTCTCAAAATCTAATGATATTTCGCCCCATTCGCCGTCGCAGTCTGCCTGATATTCGTAGATTGCGGCGGCGATTTTCTTTTTTCGCTTAATCTTGGATTTCTGTTTTAGCCGGACTGCATGGATTGCGCCCTCGGCAACCAACAATTCCGTCAACTTGTCCACTGCTTTTCGGTAGGCTCGTTCTGCACCGCTGGCTGTACTGCCCTCAAACATAACCGCCAGTTCTTCAAAGGTGGGGCGGTCTTTCCATGAACTGACACGCCCACAGGTCATGCAAATTGCTAACCGTTTTTCGAGCAAGGTCTGTTCCCGATAATTCAGTTTCTCAAATGCCCGCTGCACCTTTTCTGCCTGTATGCCGTTCCAGAGGATATCGGTATAGTTCCAGCTATCACCAAGGGCTACATCCTCGCCTGTTTCTTCGCCGTCCTCGTCTGTGACATAGAAAGGCTGCTGATTGCGGATTCCACGGACAACTTTCAGATATTCTTCCGCAAGGGCAAGATCGCAGTTGTATTTCTTGGAAAATTCGTTGACCGCATCCTTGGTATTGTGGTACAGCCAAGCCATTGACCGCACCATTTTGTAATTGGTCAGAGAGGACACCGACCATTTTTCTTCGCCCATGCGAAAACGGAGCATAGCATCCCGGATGAACGGGAAAATGTATGTAGCATACTCTGCACCCTTGGCAAGGTCATAGTCCATCAGCTTTTGGAGCATTTGCTCCCGGCAGGAGAGCTTTATATCTATAAATCGGTCTGTGTCGTACAGATCGCCGCCATCCACACCGAGAAAGTCTTTGATGCGCTTGTTAAGCTGCGGCTCGTAGTGGTGTAGGAAGAATGAGAAATATATCAAATTCTTTTCCTGCAAGGCAGACAGGATATATTCGTTCAGATTGCCCACCGCTGGAGGCTCCGGTTCCAGTTGGAAAATGTGCTCTGCCACATAGGAAATGATGCCGTCATCGTGCGGATTGACTTGGTGTTTTGGTATGTATCCGGTCATATTCCATGTAAAATCATTCAGCATAGCGCACCTTCTTTCAACTTTCAAAATCTATTCAGTCAAACAATATGTGCTGCCCAAATATGTACCCTGATTTTTTGACCATTTCTATTCAAAATGATTTGAGCATGCTTCAACTCTCCATATCCCGTTTCCACATCTAAAAGACTACATTCTCGTGGAAACGGGTAGGAATATTTATCAAAATGGTTGAAAATGTTTTTATAACCCAAATCGAAGTTTTTGGCAGTGGTATAAACTATCAAAAAAGTGTACGGGCAACCGTTGGGGTCGTATTTTGTAAGAACTTTATTCATGTGGGAGTCTAATCGCTCTCTTTCCAATGAAGATACCTTTATTCCCTCTATCATTACAACAGGTAATCCATCATAACAAAGCTGAATATCAACCTCCCCAGCCTCGTCACCGTTTTCTGAGTCTCCTTGCCTTGTTTGATCTTTCATGAAATAGCTCTCGCCCAAAATATCCCGAATATAATCATTCATTGTATCTTCGCTACTATCTGCGTTGTAGTGGTGATTACGCTGTAGCTTTGAAAGTGCTCGTAACATTTTGTCGCATATTTCTTTTTCGGGTATTCGGCTATCATCTTCTATTTGTGCAGTACTACAATCTTCTTTGTATTCGTCCAAATGATCCTTCAATACATATAATTTTGACTCTAATTTGTCAAATCGTGTTTTGTCATCCCATCCGGTAAAATGGGATGACAATGCAATTATTTCGTCAATGTATGCGTCACCTTCTATTTTGGCAAGTTCAAAACACACTCGGTCTTTCCACTGCAAAAAGACTGGATTCTTATATATGGTTTGCAGATCTATGCTGGATGTTTTATGCGTTCCAGTATTGTAGTCATACATTGAAGCCCCTGGGTAGCTCTCTGTGGTAAATAGTGTTTTGATTTCCGGTGCTTGATCAATCAATTCTTTTATAGCATCCACATTAATCATAGTTTTTTCCTTCCAACGCTTCTTTTCTTAATACGCCTTGTCCCATTTCTTTTTCATAATCGCCCTTGGCATAGGCTACATTGCTCAATGCCCGGAGCATTTTATCCTTTGCCAGCTTCTTCATAACCTCTGCAAGATCAGCGTCCAGAGTACCACGCTTCACATAGCGGTTTATGGTATTTAGCCGCTTTTCATAAATCTGTTTCAGCGGATGATCGTCCGCAAGTTCCCGCTGTTCTCTGCCTTTTAGATTGCCGATCTGCCGACAGGTGCGGTGCAGCTTGTCCCCCGGCGCATAACCGCCGCAGTATTTGGTGTGCCTTGCGTTGGTGGTCAGAAACCATTTGCCGCAGATCCGGCATTTTTTCGGTGCATGACCCACACACAAACCCTCAAAGAAATCAGACCGGAACATTCCCACAAAGGATACATAGTGCATCCGCTTGACCAGCTTCGCTATGTCCTCGCCGGGACGGATGGTAGCCACATACTGAACAGAGTTATTTGCAACAGACATCCAGGCATTGCCCTCTGTGATAGAGAACTTAGGCGGGAAATAGCTGCCGAACATTTTTGCAAAGCCCTCCGCTGTGCGGTCTGCCTCGTTGCCGTCTGATTTTTCTGCAAAATCAAGCATTGCCTTTTGATATTCCTCAAGAGAGTATGCCAGATGCCCGCATACAGCGGTATAGCGCTGGAGCATCACCGCATCAGCATATTTTGGAACTTCTTCGAACGGTAAAGAATTGGTTACGGCTTTTATGGCGAACTCCACATATTTCAGAGCATTGTCCGCAGTAAAAACCTTTTCTATCCGTTCCCTGTGCTTTGGTATATCCATATAGGAGAACGGCGGCGTTTTGCTGAGAATCTCTAACATTGTCAATGCAGCTTCCTTTGCCATAGGAAAGAGTGCAGAAGTATCCTGTCCGGCATTCAGCATCCCGAGCAGCAGATTGATTTTCTCGCATTGCTCGTTCATTCTTGTAATAGTATCCGCAGGAACATTCAGCGCATCACAGGCAAGCGTGCCGACAGGGAATGTTTTGCCCTCATATATGACCGTATCCTGCCAGAAGTCCAATGTCATCAATTCTTGGTTCATGCTTACCCTCCTGTCCTGTTTTTTCACTTTCTTAATTGTATCATGCTAATGTAAAGAAATCTACATCTATCAATAAGTTGTCCTGTTTTTTGAAACAGGATTGTCCTGCCATTAGCCTGTTTTTTGAAAAATCCGTCATAACCATAATAGAAGGAGCGAAGCACCTGCCAATCACGGCGGGTGCTTCGTGCTTTCCAGAATATTATGAACGGAGGGTTTTCTATGACAATCTATGAAACCATCAAGGCGGCAATCAGCGTCAAGCAAGCCGCCGAACACTACGGGCTGAAAGTGAGCCACAACGGCATGGCTTGCTGCCCGTTCCACAACGACAGGCATCCGAGCTTGAAGCTGAATGAGGACTATTTTTTCTGCTTTGGCTGTGGAGCAAAGGGAGATGTGATCGACCTTGTGGCAAGGCTGTTCAATATGAGCAGCTATGAAGCAGCGCAAAAGCTGGCTTCGGACTTCGGACTTGACCCGAAACCGCCCACTGCCGCAGCTATGGCCAAGCCAAAGCGTCCTTATATCCGTCAGTTCCGGGAGGATGAAATGCTGTGTTTCCGGGTGCTGACGGATTATCTGCATCTGCTGGAAGATTGGAAAGTGCGGTATGCACCCAAAACACCGGAGGAGGCTCTGGATGATCGTTTTGTGGAAGCCTGCCAGATGCACTGTCCTATCGAATATATGGCAGATGTGCTGACCGTGGGTGATCTGGAAGAGCGGGTGGCATTGGTGGACGAGCTGATGAAGGAGGGAAAAATTACTTTTCTGCAAGAGTACATCACACGAAAGAAAAAGGAGGTGGCGCACCATGCGAAGAACCGGAAAACGCCTGATATGAATTTGCCTGTCTGGTTTGATGGGCAGAACATCAACGAAGCTCTGTTTTGTGAAGAATTTCTGCATGAGCGCAGAATTATCTTCGCAAACGGAGCTTTTTTTACGCCCGATGGTCGAGTGACGGACGATCTCCCACTGCGTGGGGAGATTTACGACAAGCTGAAATTTTGTGCCGTAAACAATATCCCCCGGAAGATCACCAACATTCTGGAAGTGCTGAAACTGGAAGCACAAGTGCCGGACTTTCCACCGGAGCAGGATCGGATTCATTTGTCCAACGGTACGCTGCTATTGAACGGCACATTTACCAAGGGCAGACCGGCTATCGTGCGAAACCGTCTGCCTGTTGTTTACAATCCTCATGCACCTACACCTGTGACCTGGCTAAAATTTCTGGATGGGCTGCTCCATGCGGAGGACATCCCCACTTTGCAGGAGTTTTTCGGCTACTGTCTGATTCCTTCCAACAAGGGGCAGCGCATGATGGTGATTAAAGGCAACGGCGGCGAGGGCAAATCCCAAATTGGTGCGGTGCTGTCCGCTATATTCGGCACGAATATGAAAGACGGCAGCATCGGAAAAATTTCCGAAAACCGCTTCGCCCGTGCTGATCTGGAACACATCCTGCTGTGCGTGGATGATGATATGCGGATGGAAGCTCTGCGTCAGACCAACTATGTAAAATCCATTGTGACTGCACAGGGCAAGATGGATCTGGAACGCAAGGGAAAGCAGAGTTATCAGGGCTGGATGTTTGCCCGGTTGCTGGCATTCAGCAACGGCGATCTGCAAGCTCTGTATGACCGCAGCGACGGTTTTTACCGCAGACAACTTGTGCTGACCACCAAAGAAAAGCCCATGGACAGAGCCGATGATCCTGACCTTGCAGAGAAGATGAAAGCTGAAGCCGAGGGTATCTTCCTGTGGGCATTTGAAGGCTTACAGCGGCTTGTTGCCAACAACTTTAAGTTTACGGAGAGTGACCGTATCCAGGAAAACCGGGAAGCGGTCAAGCGTGACAACAACAATATCTTTGATTTCATGGAGTCGGAGGGATACATCCGATTGAAAGCGGATGCTTCCATCAGCTCCAAGGATTTCTATGAAATCTACCGGATGTGGTGCGAGGAAAATTCCCTTGCTCCGCTGAAAGCCCGTAGCTTCAGCGACGCCATGATTGCCAATGCCAAGAAATTTAATCTGGAGCATTGCAACAACATCACCAACTCTGCCGGACGGCGGGTATGGGGATTTATGGGTGTGGAGGCTGTGGCAAGACCTCATATAAATGGGTTTTACGGAAATTCGCCGTGTACGTACGTACCGGAGGACATTCCGGAGGAATGGCGGCAGGTCGAGTAAATCCCATTGGCTGGTACGTATGTACGCAGCAAAAGAGCGTGAAACGCTTGTGATAGAAACAGCTCATTTCCTTTATTTGGGCTGTTTCTATTGCAGTGAAAGATTTGATTTTCACTGCCGCCGGGATGGGTGGTGTTTCGCAAAACAGCAGCTATCCCGGCTGAACAACAGAAAACGATGCAGACAGTTTTCGGGCAGTTCAGCAGAGGTCACCGCAGTGACCGCATTCCCCCTCGGGAGAGCCCTCGGAGAGCCCACGGCACTTTGCAGCCAGTATGGATGAAAGTGTCATAGTGGGTTATTACACTTTGAAAAAGTGCCTCTCCGTAGTTCTCCGCTGTCTGCAAATCTCAAAGAAAGGACAAAAATTCTATGGCAAGAAATGATGGAATAGACCGTACCGTAGCCAGAAATCAGGACTTGGAAACCCCGGCAGATGTGGCTAAGGTACAGGAACACAATGAGCGTGAAAAGGACAGCTACAGCAATCAGGACATCGTGCCGGAACGCACTTCTCTGAACGTTCATTTCAAAGCACCCACGGACGATTATGTAAAAATGTTTGAGCAGATGGAACAGGACGGCGTAATCTCCACCAGAGGTCTGAAACCGGATGCCGTCAAATACGGCGAGTTAGTATTTGATGTGAACTCTGCTTATTTCTACAATCATGGCGGCTATGAATTTGCAAAACAGTTTTATGCTGATGCTTACAAAGCCGCCGTGGAGATTGTAGGCGGTGAGCAGTATATCCTCTCCGCTGTGATGCACGCCGATGAGCGCAACCGGGCAATGTCCGAAGCTCTGGGCGAGGATGTGTACCACTATCATCTTCATGTGGTTTATATCCCGGTGGTGGAAAAGCAGATCCTTTGGTCGAAGCGATGCAAGGATGAAGCCCTCCGGGGAGCCGTTAAGGAGGTCATCACACAGGTCAGCCGCAGTAAGAAATGGGAGTCCAAGCCGGTGCTTGACGAGGACGGTAATCCAATGTTGAACGCAAGAGGAAAAAAGATTTTGAGGTCATCCTACAGTGTGTTGCAGGATGACTTTTTTCATTTCATGCGAGTTGCCGGATATACCGATCTGGAGCGTGGAGAACGTGGAAGCACCGAGGAACATCTGACTGTGACCCAGTTCAAGGTGCAGGCAGAACAGCAGCGGCTGGAAACTGTGGCCGGACAGGTGGCACAGGTGGAGCGGGGTTTGGAGAATGCCAAAGCTGCCACGGAGAAGCAGAAACAGAAACTGGAAGCTCTGCAAAAGGAAACCAAAACAGCAAAGACCGTTGCTCTGACGGTGCAGGAGATTGAAACAATGGGCAAAAAAGCCACATTCGGAAACAATGTTGTGCTGACTCCGGATGAATGCGACACGCTCAAACACTATGCGGTCAATGGTATTATTGCCAATGCTGACAACAAGCGACTGAAAGAAAAATTGGCTTCCGCAGAAAAGACGGTTTCCATCTGGAAGCAGCGGTATGAAGCGGTAAGCGAAAAATATATGGAACTCAAACAGAAAGCCCAACCCTTTCTGGATGCACTGGAAATCGCATCCGAAAAGGTTCGGGCTTTTATCAATTCTATCCTCATCAGAGGAAAGGAAACACAGGAACACGAACACCCTGCCCGGAAGCGTGGACAGGATATGGAACTTTGATGGAGGAATCGCCTATTGAAGAAATATTATGAAGAAGCGAAATATAATGCGGCATTTGACCGCTGTGTGGATGTTATGAGCCAGATGCTCCAGAAATATGGACATCAGGTTTTGGATAAATTGGAACAGGACGCTCCGCAGGAAGTGGAGCATTCCGAGGAAAGTAATCAAGCACAGCCTTTGACGGATAAGGCTGCGTAAAATCTCGCAATTTACACGTTGCGTATTCGTTACAGCTATGCTATAATGATTACGCAACGTGTACTTTTTGCTTTTGTGGAGAAAAGACGGATGGATTGTAAAAACAGAATTATAAAGTTGCGTGAAAGCACAGGACTGAACCGGAAAGATTTTTGCAAGCTCGTCCATATTCCTTACCGGACTATGACTGAATGGGAATTGGACAACCGCCATGCACCGGATTATGTGCTGTGGCTTTTGGAGTATTATATCCGCAACGAGGGACTTATGGTAAAAGGAAGGAATGAGGGAGGTGGAGATTCTGAAAAAGAAACAACTTAAATGCTATCTTTATACAAGAGTGTCCACCTCGATGCAGGTTGACGGATACAGTTTGGATGCCCAACGTGACAAGCTACGGAAGTATGCGGCATACGAGGATATGATCGTTGCCGGGGAGTATTCTGACGAGGGATTTTCCGGCAAGAACATCCAAGGGCGGCAGGACTTCCAACGGATGCTGAACGATATCCAGGACGGCAAAGATGATGTTTCTTATGTGCTGGTCTTTAAGCTGTCCCGATTTGGCAGAAATGCGGCGGATGTTCTGAACTCTTTGCAGCTTATGCAGGATTTTGGTGTCAACCTGATCTGCGTGGAGGACGGCATTGACAGCTCCAAGGATGCCGGAAAGCTGATGATCTCTGTGCTGTCTGCGGTGGCAGAGATTGAGCGAGAAAATATCCGCACACAGACAATGGCAGGACGGGAGCAAAAGGCTCGTGAGGGCAAATGGAACGGCGGTTTCGCTCCCTATGGATACAAACTGGAAGACGGAAACCTTGTTGTTGCAGAGGATGAAGTGGAAGTAATCCGTGTCATTTATGACCGCTACATCCATACCAACGAGGGCGTTGCTGGAGTTGCAAAATATCTGAACCGCAATGGTTATGTAAAGAAACTAAGACAGAATAATACCATTCCGGGATTTTCAAGAGATTTTGTGAAAAATGTATTGTACAATCCTGTTTATATGGGAAAGATTGCTTACGGCAGACGAAGAACAGAAAAGAAACAGGGTACAAGAAACGAGATGCACGTGGTTGAGCAGTCGGAGTTCCCGGTTTATGAAGGACAGCACGAAGCTATCATTTCCGAAGAAGATTGGCATCTGGCACAGGAAAAGCGCAAGATCAATTCTTTCAAGCGGGAAAAGGTCAACAATCCAGACCATGCACACATCCTGTCCGGTATCTTGAAATGCCCATGCTGCGGTAAGAGTATGTACGGCAATATCGCCAAGGCGCACAGCAAGGACAAAAAAACACGGTATTATTACTACTGCAAAAATACGGTTACACCTACCGGGCATGAGTGCAGCTTCCGTCTGAATATCGAGCAGACGGAAATCAATAAATTTGTGGCGAAGATTATTTCTGCTATGGTTAACAATCCCCGGTTTGTGGAAGCGATTCAAGCGAAAATCGGAACGGCGGTTGATACAGAGGATATGGAAAAGCAGATCGCCGTTCTGCAAGGGCAGCTAAAGCAAGCCTTTGGAACGAAAAGTCGCTTGGAGCGTCAGATGGATACCTTGGACATCAACGATGTCCACTATGACAGAAAGATTTTAGACTTGCAGCGCCGCTATGATGAGCAGTATGATACCATAGAGGAAATCGAAGTTCAGATTGGCGAATTGCAAAGTCAGATCCGCAACATACAGCAGGAGAAGATTTCCGGTGACAATATCTATCGCTTGTTACTGGCATTTGATGAAGTCTACCATTCCGCAACGGAAGCGGAGCAGAAGGAGTTTATGAAGGCCTTTATCGAGCGAATTGAGATGTTCCCGGAGAAAAGGAAAGATGGAAGCTGGATAAAGAAGATCGTATTCAATTTTCCTGTGCCTGTTGATGGTGAGGAAGTGAAAGAACTTCCCTTGGAAACTGAAACAACTGTTGAGACGGTCGCCCTCTTGTCACGGGAACAAATCCACTGACGGTTGAGGTCAGAATGGAAGTGGAAACCGGCGAGGTCAAGGAGCATCCGACCTATAAGCGTATTCAGGAGTATGTGCAGGAGAAGTACGGCTTCAAAGTCCATACGGCATATATTGCAGAGATCAAGCGTATGGTCGGACTGGATATGCACAAAGCACCGAATGCTGTTGAACAGAGAAAACATGAGTATCATCCCTGTCCGCCTGAAAAGGTTGAGGCGATCAAGGATGCGCTGCGGCATTTTGGCTTAATATCAGAGTGAGTTTACGGCTAAAAACCCAGCATCACGTCAAACGGCGTGGTGCTGGGTTTATTTTTGTCGTGCTTCGGGGCTTTTTTGAGGATAAAACCGCCTGTGTGCCGTTTGCTTTTCTTTGCCATATTGACACGCTGCCCTCTGTTCGTCGTGGCGACTGTGCGTTTTCGGGATAGAAAATGGACACTTATCTTTGTATAGGGAGAAAGCAAGAGAGGAAAAAGAGAGTGAGCGCAGGCTGTGGGAACGGTGCGTAAACCGCTTGCGGTTTTCCACGGTTTCCATAGCCGCAGCGAGGGAGAAAAGGGAGAGGTGGCTTTCTCGCTCAGGCGGCTTGCCGCCGCTCTTTTGCTCTCCCTTTTCTCCCTGAATATCAGGGATTATTCTGCGTCATTGCTCGGCGTAACAGGGCGAAAGTCCTCCTGGACCCCTTCATTGAGGTCAAAGCACATGGTTTTTGCGTCGGCAACCCAGAAACCGCGCACCTTGTAACGCTTGCCGGGAATCCAGTCCTCGCCGGTGACAGCGCGAAGCGGGTCAAGCAGATTCTTGTTGGAGATAGTAACAACACCTTTCTGTTCGCCTCTCGGCTTGGAGAACTTGAAGCCCTTCGGTTCGTTGCTCTTGCAGGAACGGATCGCAAATACCCTCGCTTTCGCATCCAGCAGACACAAAACAAAGGCGGGATAGCCCAAGTCCTCAAGCACCTTCTTGGTGATGGTCACGCCATTCTGATTCAGGAATATATCCGGGTAGGCGTTGATGTTGGAGTCGATGGTTTCAAAGTTCAAAGCGGAAAAATCAAAGTTCATAGTTAAAATCCTTTCATTTCATGGTGTTTTGCGCCTCATCCACGTTTTTTATAAACTCCTGACGCTCCATAAAAGACCACCGGGAATCCATAATCAGATAGCCCTTGAAAAGACCATCTTTCACGCGGTATGCGACGAAGCGATTGCTTAGACGGCGCAATGTAGCTCGTTTGGCTGTGCTGTGCCGCTCTGACAGCAACTTTTGTACCTTGATCCAATCCTCTTTTTTGATAATCGCTGTGTGGTGATTTTCCTTGAAATACATATTCAAATCCGTATTTTTGACAGATTTATGGGTGCGAAAATCCTTGGTATAGGTTTTCTGCATCAAAGCATCACCGCAGTATTTCTCATTTCGGAGGATGCTGCGGACAGTACTGGCAGACCAGAGATCGTTCCCCATTGGAGATTTGATACCCTGTTCCGTCAGCGCAGCGGCGATTTCTGCCGGGGTTGCGCCCTCCAAGCAGCTTTCATAGATGTACGCAACAATTCTTGCCTCGGTCGGCTCAATGACATGAAGGACTACGGCTACGCATGGGCTGGCGTTCTTCCCGCTGGACAGGAAGCGGCTGAGAAGGCTTTGGAAAAGGGCTGCGAGGTTTACCGTCTCTATTCGGATAACACCGAGGGCTTGTGCGTGGATACAAAGGAGATTGCCGATCATGCGGCAAAGGGCGGAATGCTCGGTATCAGCAAGGAAAGTTGGATGGTGGCTCTTGAGAAGGAAAACTACCTCAAGGCGGCGGAGATGTCGATGGAGGATGACTACGGCATGATTGATGGGATCATCAACAACGGTCTGAAGGAGGACAAGACCGCAGAGGTCAAAGCCCCCGAAACCGGTGAGAAGTCCTCCATCATGGACAGGCTCAAGTCTGCAAAGGCAGAAAAGCAGGAGGAATGCTGCTCTCCCAAAAAGAACAAAGGAGAGATTGAGCTGTGAGCAGAAGTCAGAAATGGCGGCAGGAGTGGTCGTTCTTCATAGTAGACAGCGGACGCCGGAAGTATAACCGTTTCTGCGTCCGCTGCGTCCATAGCTGCAAGCAGAGCTTCCGCGCGGATCTCATCGCCTGTCCGCACTTCTCACGCAAGGCATCGAGGTGTAGACAGTTAGGGGTCGAAAAAGCCTGTGATTGCAAGCCTCAGAGCGGCGCAAATTGACCAGCCTAAGTGCTTGTATTCCCTGCGTGGTTTCATCTTTAGCGCGGAAATAAGTGTCGATTTCGGCACTTGTTTGAATGCCCGGAAAACGAACCAAGAGCTCTGTCGATGCCCGGTTTGGGTATCGGCAGAGGCTCTTTTTTTATGACATATTCAAAATTGCGGACAGCAGCTCTTGAACCTGTTGCCGGTATTCCGGCTTTATATCCGAAATACGTCTGGCAAGCGCAAGGGCTTCCGCTTCTGGCTCGTCAGTCCCAAAGATATTCGGTCCGCACTGACGCCGAGCAAACGGCAAAGGCGCTGCAAGGCTTCAAGAGAGATACCGGAAGCACCACGCTCAATAGCACTCAGGTGATTCGGCGTCATGCCAAGCATTTCTGAGAGCGTGTCCTGCGTATAGCCCGCCTGTTCTCTTGCCACTTGAATATTGCCGCCGATTTCAATATTGATGTCCTTCTTCTCGCGCATAGCCTCACCACCTTTGCATTTAGTGTACCTAACGGCGGTGTCATTATCCACGGTGCGCCGTCGTTGATTTTGCTAACGACATTGCGTTGACTGTCCGTGATGAGGGTGATAGAGTGGAGCTACCTACCAAAAGCCGGTAGGTAGCCCGGTCGTCCTATATAGATAGGGTAAGTAACCTGCCCCTCCGGGTTGTCCATTCTTTGTTCAATCAATTTTAGGAGGGATTCTTATGGACAAAGTAAATGGAAAGCTGACAATATTTTTTTGAGGAGCCGTTTGGGGTGGGGATCTTTGATCAGTTAGGGCTAAAAATAGCCGTTGACCTGTTCTTTGTAGGAAGAACGGACAAGGTTGAGACGATGGCGGGTCCTCGCAAAATTTGACTTTTATGTTTGAATCACTATAAAGGTAAGCTGCCGCCCATCTTGAGCGGCAGCTTGCTTTTTATAGAATCTACTATCCCTGATACCTTATTCTTTCAACCAGCGTTTCCTTTTTCAGATTACTGCTTAAAACACAGGAAAGCACAATTTGTAGAATACCAACCAGAAGAATCATAACAAGAATCGGGATAAGAGGAACGTGATAAACGTTCATTCCAAAAATCCCATTATGCTTCGCATAGGAAAACAGTGCATAGCCAAGGGGCAGACCGGCAGCAAGTGCGACGCAGATGGTGCCAACCGTAAAAATCAAGCCCTGTATTTGTAAGCTCAGATTCAACTGCTTATTGGTCATGCCTACCGCTTGCAGCACACCGTATTCTTGCTTCTTCGTGGTGATATTGATGATCATGGTGTTTGCCAGATTCATAAACCCAATGAGACCGACAATTGCCATGAACAGATAGCAGCCAAGCTTCATCATACGGCTTGCGTATTCTGCAGATTGTAACTGTGCATGATAGGTATCCATTTTTATATGCGAAGTATTAGAAATCAAAGTATTCAGACTCTGTTCCACAGATGCAACATCTTTTTTATCACAATCCACCCACAGGTATCCATAAGATGTCCCTTTCGGATTTACAGAGCGGTATACTTCTTCCGGAATGACCAGATAAGTGTCCGCGCTTACAAAGGAGCCTGCGATTTTCCCATGATAGGTATAGGTTCCGCTTCCGTTATCAAAGTTGAATGTAATCGGTGCACCCGCAGAATACCCGTCAGCTTCCATCCACATGGACCAGCCAAAGAAAACATCCCCGTTTTTGACAGCCTGTGCATAGTCCATGGAACCGATATCGCCATCCCCGCGCATCATTTCAAAATCCTCTTGATTTACGATTGCAACCGGAAATTTTGTTCCGTTCAAATCTGCAGAGACGATTTCTCTCGTCAGTACATCCGTTACACCGGGGATGGATTTGATTTCTTTAATCAAAGAATCATTCAGTGGGTTGTTCTGTAGGATTGTGTCCAGATTATTCTCCGAATAGGCTTCATCATAATTCTGGGAATAATCCAGCTGCAGTTCAAATTGTCCATGATTAACGGAAAGACGTGCTTCATGCTCCGTATCAATATTTCCTACATAATTAGCGATAATTACAAACAATACACAGGAAAGCCCCATGGTAAGAATCGTAGCAATGGTTCTTTTCGGATTGCCTGTCACATTTGCCATTGCCATGGAGAAAACGGTGACATCTTTTCTGCCTTTTCGTCTGCCCTGTTTTTGCGTTTTGGAGCCGCCAAGATACCGTGTCGCTTCGATGGGTGAAATCCGGGAAACAATTTTCATGGGTTTGCGCAGAGCCAAAACGACCGTAAGAAACGATACAAAAATGCAGATGAGCATAATTGTCAGTGAAAACAGAGGCACCTGATGGTTCTTGATTCCGGACGATACCAGATTTCCCTGTTCCACCAGCCAGTTGAAGCTGACTTTTGCAATCAGGAAACCAAACAGCAGCCCCAGCGGTATCGAAGGAACCGCCAGAAGAATGCCCTCACGAAAGATCAACTGCTTCATCTGCTTTCTGGTTGCACCCAGCGCCTTGATTTTTCCGTACTCCTGAACCTTCTGGGCGATCCCGACATGGAAGATATTATAAATGACCACAACGGAAAACAGCACGATTCCGAGGATCAGGGTTCCACAAACCGCAATCATTTCATAGCTCGGCTGCAATACCCACTGTAGGTAGAGGTCATTGATGCTCACGTTTTTCTGGTCAATGCCGCAGGAATCCGCGATTTCTTTTATAACAGGTGCAACATTATTCATAGATACATTTGCAGAATCGCTCAAGGTAAAATAGATATTATATTGCCTGTCACCCTCCGCAACACGCTCATTATAAAAATCCTGCGAACCAAATACAACATAGGAAGCCTCGATGGTATATTCATCCCGGTCATATAAAATCCCGCTGACAGTAAATTCCACCGGTGCGTATTCCGACTGCATGCCGGAACGGTACTCCAATGTTACGGTGTCTCCGACCTTTACATCATGGTATCCCACTGCATCAAAGAAAGCACGTCCTGCGGCAATTTCCTGCGCCTTTTCCGGATAGGTACCTTCCTTCAACACATATTCCTGATTATAGGGAAGCATTTTCCTGACCGTTTCATCCGCACTGACAAAGCCGCCATTTTCATTTCCTTTCAGGATGCCCTCCGTACACATGATGCCGATATCAGATATCTCAGCTCTGCGTTCCACTTCTTTTAATTGCGTACCATCTGCGGCGATAAACAGGCCGTAGTTGCTTCCGTATGAGCTTGCAGCCTGATCCTTCTGTAAGAGGATTAGTCCATTTCCAATTGTACTGATAATGACCAGAAGCATGGTAGTCAGGCAAATCGCCGTCATAATGAGGACACTTCTTGTCCGATTTCTTTTGTCGTTGCTGAATGCAATTTTGCTGATCGTCCTCAATTAAAATCCACCACCTGTCCATCCTCGATGACTAAAATACGGTCAGCAACCTGCGCGATCTCATCATCATGAGTAATCATTACAATCGTCTGTCCATATTTTTTTGCGCTCATTTTCAGCAGCGCGATCACCTCGTCACTTGTCTTGGAATCAAGATTTCCGGTTGGCTCGTCCGCAAGCAAAATCTCCGGTCTGTTTACCAAGGCTCTTGCAATCGCAACGCGCTGCTGCTGTCCTCCGGAGAGAGTATTCGGAAGATTATGAATCCGGTGTTCAAGACCCAGTGTGGTGATAA
Organism: Butyricicoccus sp. OF10-2; assembly: GCF_003481925.1. NCBI lineage: Bacteria > Bacillati > Bacillota > Clostridia > Eubacteriales > Butyricicoccaceae > Butyricicoccus > Butyricicoccus sp. OF10-2. The sequence continues at coordinate 203,933 of NZ_QUMC01000001.1, forward strand.
TATCATTGACATAAGCTTTATCCACTTTTTTTCCGTCAAGCCCCAACGGAAGAACGATATTTTCCCACACATTGATGGAGGATACCAGATTGAATGCCTGAAATACAAATCCGATCTTTCTTCTCCGGAAAACGGCAAGCTGATCCTCCTTCATGGAATACAGGTCCTTGTCAGACAAGATCACGCTGCCGCTGGTTGGTGTATCCAGCCCGCCCAGCATATGCAGCAGGGTACTTTTTCCGGAGCCGGATTTTCCGACAATGGCGACAAATTCTCCCTGCCCAATCTGGATATTCACATGATTGACGGCTTTGACCTGATTTTCCCCCGTCCCATAAAATTTGCAAAGCTGATTCGTTTCTAATATCACGCCCACTCCAATGGCCTCCTTTTCTTATTTACCAGCATTGTATCAAAGGAACCTTTCATTTCACTTTCAAAAAGAGAGCAGAAGTCTTACAGATTTGAAAGACTTCTGCTCATCATCTCTACGAAAGTCCATTCTCCGGCAGCTGAATCAAAAATGTACTTCCTTTTCTGACTTTGCCGGAGGCTACCGTGATTGTCCCACCATGCTGCTCAATAATCTGTCTGGACAGATACAGACCGATGCCAGTTCCGCTCTTTTCGCGGACTTCCGGCGCAGTCCCTCTGTAAAACCGCTGGAATATTTTATGGTATTCACTCTGCGGGATTCCGATTCCCTGATCCTCGATCTCAATTCTCACAAAGCCGGTTCTTTTTTGTAGACGGATCGTGATTTTTGAATGTTCTGGGCTGTATTTGATGGCATTGTCCAAAACGTTAATGATTGCTTCTCCAAGCCAACGTTTATCCTGCATAAGTGCACAATGCTCCAGTGATTCGTTGCAGTCGAAAATAAGTTCTATCCCTTTCTCCGCTGCCTTTGGATACGTTCGGTTTACTGCGGAGATGATCGTATCCATAATGGGAAGTGTTTTCTGATCAAGCTGAATCAAACCTGTCTCCAGTTTGGATATTTCCAGCAGAGACTGCAACAATGTTTCCAATCCGTCCAATGCACTCCGGCATCGGATGCGAAATCTGTTGCTCCGTCTCACTCAGATTGTTCCGCAGCAATATGCTAAAGCAGGTATCCAAGGCTGCAACCGGGGTTTTCAGCTGATGGGAAATGTCGGATACCATTTCCTTTGTGCTTTCCTTCTCCGCTCTGGCTTCCTCTTGCAGCAGCTGGATATGATGTCCGATTGCTTCAAGCTGAAATTTCAGTCTTTCCTGCCCGACATGATCTTCTGTGTCCGGCACTACCTCAAAGTGATTTTCTCGAAATGCAATCAGGATTTGCTCTAGCTGCTCCAATCGTTTCCGACTTTCTTTCGCCTCAACCTTCTTCCGGTAAAACAGGAACGTTAGCAAAGACAGACATAGCACTGCACTTGTACAGCCGGTTATCATGATATTCTGCCGGAAGCGCACATAAAACGAAGTCCCTTTGTTTTCCCAGTACCCGTATTGCTCTAATAATTGCTTACCTTGTTCATTGGCTTGATGGTCGTTTCCTTTCAGCCATCCTGCGGCAACATCCATGCCGGTGGTCTCTGCGCCCGCCGCAACTTCTGTCAGGATATCCATTTTACATTGATAATCCTGATAATATAAATAGGTGGTAAAGCAGTTCAATACCGCAAAAAAGAGTAGAACCGGCAGCACCAGTGACAAGGCATCAACCCACTTTTTACGATGTCGTTTCGTCACTGACTTACCTCCTGATTCCATATATACCCAAGACCTCTGATATTCTTTATATAGACCGGTGCAGCCGGATTGTCTTCGATTTTCTCACGGAGTCTTCTGATATTGACAGCGATTGTATTTTCATCCACAAAATCCCCTTCCAGATCAAACACATTTTCCAATATTTGTGTTTTTGAAAGAATCTGTTTCGGATTCTGAAGAAAAAAAGTCAGCATTTTCAACTCCGTTTTTGTCAGACTGATTTCACGACTCTTTATCAGGACTTTCATTTCTCCTGCGCTAAATACGATATCTCCCGAAATCATCTTTCCGGCTTCTGTTTTCTCCTGTCTGCGGCGGAAATGTGCTTCTATTTTCAAAAGAAGTACCGAAAGACTAAACGGCTTTGTAATATAATCATCTGCCCTGCTTCATATCCCATGACCTGATCCATCTCCTGATCTAGTGCGGTAAGACAAATAATGTATGTATTATAATTGCATCTCATCCACCTTACAAATTCCAATCCATTCCCATCCGGAAGATTCACATCACAAATGGCAACATCCACATTATTATCACTTGCAATTCTTTTCGCTTTTTTCACTGATTCTGCTGAAAAAACCTCATATCCGGATTTTTTCAGTGAAAATGTAATTCCACGATTTAAATTTTCATCATCCTCAACCACAAGGATATTTGGCATAATTCAAACCACCCTTCCGTCTTAGCTATATATGTTAAACGTTACATCAAATACTGCAAATGCTTTTATTGATTCAGGCGAATTCTGCATTCCTGTTGGCACACGATTTTCCGCAGGAAAGTCTAGTGTGCTATACCTTTGCTTCCGGCTGACGCGGGAAAGGGACCGCATTCACCCTCCTCCCCAAAACTAATTTTATTATATTCAATAAATTTCAGGAGCTGTGTCTCGGAAAAAAGCGGGATCGGGTACAGCATGATGTGAGTTTTGTCACCACGAGGCATTTTTGTTCCTTTTGCCCCTGACATGACATAATCGAAGAATCCATCTTGAAACATGATGGATTTCAGAAGGTATGCGTACTTCTTGTCCAAGGCTCTAAAACACAGGACATCGGCGTTACACCCGCCCGAAGTTGTTGCGAACCACATCCTTTTGAAATATGGACGGATGTTGCTAACAAGCACGTCCTCCGCTTGAAAATATGTCACTCGCTCTGAAGAATCAGTCGTGCCAAAGCAAGCAACACCTTGCTCGTCCGGCAGAATGTTTTCCGTTGAGACATGATGCGGCTCATTTTTCGTTTTCGACGGGCTTCTTGATATACTTGCCGTTCTTGATTCTCGCGTCCGCTGGCTTCTCTGCGTCCTCTGGAATCCCCCAGACCGAGCCAATGCGGATCGCACCGGGGACGCGCCCCTCGCCGCACAAAATCTGAATACGGCGGGTGGAGATACCCCAGCGTTCGGCGGTTTGCGCGATAGATAAATACTTCATGGGCGGTACTCCTGTTGCAGTTCAGTTCTGCGTCTGCTTATAAAATCACAGTATAATTATAATCGTCAAAGCGAATAAAAGAAAGGGCTTTTCGGAAAAGCCCAGAAAGTATCTACAACTTAAAAATCAAGGGTTTGGGGCTTCCCCAAAAATCAAAATGGGCGTATCGGCTGCAAGGCTGAAACGCTCATTTTTCCGGTGTGTACGGACACCGGATGTGCTTGCTACTCTCTCAAATCTCATATCCGCAAATACAACGCGCTCCCGCTTTTGCAAAAGCAGGGGCGCATATTTTTTGAAAATCTTTCGTTTCGATACCTGCGTTTCGACGAAGAAATGTCCGTTGTAAAGTGAAAGGAGTTCTTTGATATGCCAGACCGCACGCGACCCATCCGCAAAGAAATCTGCCTGAATGAGCAGGAATTGAGCATGGTTCGCCACAAGATGAACCAGCTTGGCACCCGCAACTTCGGCGCATATGTCCGGAAAATGCTGATTGACGGGTACATCATCAAGGTCGATTACACCGAGCAGAAAAAGTTAGCCGCCGCTGCGTCCACGATTGCAAGCAGAGTTTCCGGGCGGTTGTCGTTATTTGTCCGCATTATCAGTCAAAGAGGGCAAAAAAGGGTGGCACAGCTGCGTACTCCCCTCGCGGACCTAACAGAAAACCGCCATAGCAGCCGTATCACACCAGACCAGAGAGGATGTGATGAAAAATCTATTTCAAACTGAATACCGCATTGCCGCCGTTCATTCCCTTGCCGCGCTTCATGCTGGCGGGCGAATATTCCATCAACGCCAAGCTGCTATATGGGCTTCTGCTCAACCGCACTACGCTTTCCCAGAAAAGCGGCTGGGTGTCCGAGGATGGGAATGTGTATGTGATCTATACGATCAAGCAGATGGCGGATGACCTTGACCGGAGTGAGCGGACGGTCAAAACCGCCCTGCGGGAGCTGGAAAATGCCGGGCTGATCACCCGCGTACGTCAGGGCTGGAATCAGGCGAACCGCATCTTTCTGCAAATCCCGGACAGGGTGCAGGTTTCTTCCCCTTGCATGGGGCAGAAATTGCCCACAAGTAATACTGATGCAGAGTATAAAGAACATAGTAAGACCGAACCGATGACAGCTTTTTCAAAATGCTGTATCTGGCAATGATCGACATCACGAAAAAGTGGACTGGCCGCAGACAGGACTGGAGCATGATTTATGCCCAGCTGGCAATCTACTTCGAGGATCGGATGCCTGATTAACAACCCGGCTCGAAGGTCAAGGGGCGCTTTATCGCCGGCGAGACCCCAATGAACGAGGGTGCCCCTTGACTTCCGCCCCCGTTGGCGTTATGTTCCTCGTAATTCTCGATGTCATCCGTGTGTTGCGTGTGCACAATCGGCAGGATTGCTGTATAATAAACATTGACAACTCCCGCTCATAGGAGAATAATAGTCTACGAGTATAGAGCAAAACTGTCGACGGCACGAAGCCGCGAGGAGATATAGATATGACATTGGATAAACTGAAACCGCATGAAAGTGCGAAGATCACCGCAGTAGGCGGAAGCGGAGCCTTACGCCATCACCTGCTCGATATGGGACTGACGCCGCAGACCGAGGTCACGCTGCAGAAGGTCGCTCCGATGGGGGATCCGGTGCAGTTTGAGCTGCGCGGCTATGAATTGACCCTGCGCCTGGATGAAGCGCGGAAGATCGAAGTCGGCACGCCGTATCAGCGAACAAAAAAGCCTTCCGCTGGACAGGTACGCCACCGTCCTGCGGCGCACCCCGGCATGGGCGAGCTCAGGAAATCCAAGGACTACTACATTTATGAGCACGCCAAAGCCGCGGCTGCCGATAAAAAACTGACATTTGCGCTTGCCGGCAATCAGAACTGCGGCAAAACGACGCTGTTCAATCAGCTGACCGGTGCCAACCAGCATGTCGGCAACTTCCCCGGTGTTACGGTGGACCGCAAGGACGGCACGATTCGCAGCCATCCGGAGGCAACCGTTACCGACCTGCCCGGCATCTATTCGCTGTCACCATATTCCAGCGAGGAGATCGTAACCCGCAGCTTTCTGCTGGACAACAAGCCGGACGGCATCATCAATATTGTAGACGCGACCAACATTGAGCGAAACCTCTACCTGACCATGCAGATGATGGAGCTGGGCATTCCGATGGTGCTGGCGTTGAATATGATGGACGAGGTCCGTGCAAACGGCGGCACCGTTCATGTAAATGAGCTTGAACAGGCACTCGGCATTCCGGTAGTGCCAATCTCAGCCGCAAAGAACGAAGGCATTGATGAGCTGATCGACCACGCGATCCACATCGCCCGCTATCAGGAGACACCCAGAGGCATCGACTTCTGCCAGGACAGCAGCGACAAGAACGATCCGGTCGCCGCTGTTCACCGATGCATCCATGCAACCGCCCTGATGATCAAGCCGAATGCCAAACGAGCCGATCTGCCGGTGCGCTTTGCCGCCACCAAGCTGATCGAAAAGGACCCGCTCATCGAAAAGGCGCTCGCGCTGTCCGATGACAATCGCTCCGCTTTTGACCAGATCGTATCTGTCATGGAGAAGGATTCCGGTCTGGACCGCGAAGCGGCGCTGGCAAACATGCGGTTCAGCTTTCTGGAAAACCTGTGCAGCACAACAGTCGTCCGCCCGCACGAGAGCAAAGAGCATAAACGCAGTATGGCGATCGACCGCTTTTTGACCGGCAAATACACCGCTATCCCTTGCTTTGCCGGTATCATGGGTTTGATCTTCATCATGACCTTCAGCTGGATCGGCGCATGGCTGTCCGACGGCATGACCGTTCTGGTCGATGCCTGCATTTCGTGGCTGGATGCCGGGTTATCTGCCCTGCAGATCAATCCCGTTGTTCACTCGCTCGTTGTAGACGGCATCGCAAACGGCGTTGGCAGCGTACTCAGCTTCCTGCCGACCATTGTAACGCTGTTCTTCTTCCTCTCGATTCTGGAGGACACCGGCTATATGGCGCGTGTGGCCTTTATCATGGATCGGCCGCTCCGCAAGCTGGGACTGTCCGGCCGCAGCTTTGTGCCGATGCTGGTCGGCTTCGGCTGCTCGGTTCCGGCCATTATGGCTACCCGTACACTGTCCAGTGAGCGTGACCGCCGCATGACGATTTTACTTACCCCGTTTATGAGCTGCTCGGCCAAGCTGCCCATCTACACCATGATGATCAGCGCCTTTTTCCCCAGGCGGTATCGTGCGCTTGCTATGATAGGCCTGTATCTGTTCGGCATTCTCTGCGGCATCCTGTATGCGGTCATTTTGAAGGTCTCCCGCTTCAAGGGCGAACCGGTTCCGTTCGTCATGGAGCTGCCGAATTACCGTCTGCCCAGTGCCAAAAGTGTTGTGCACCTTATCTGGGAAAAGGCAAAGGGCTTTATCCAGAAGGCATTTACCATCATCTTTGCCGCTTCTATCGTAATCTGGTTCCTGCAGACCTTCGATGCACGCTTTAATGTGGTGTCTATGCCGGAAAGCAGCCTGCTGGCTGCGCTGGGCAGCATTTTTGCACCACTGTTTGCACCGCTCGGCTTTGCGGACTGGCGTGTGTCCACCGCCCTGATTACCGGCTTTACCGCAAAGGAAAGCGTTGTATCCACGCTGACGCTGCTGCTCGGCGGCGAGGTATCCAGCATCGGCACCCTGTTTACGCCGTTTACCGCGGTCGTATTTCTGGTATTCGTGCTGCTCTACACCCCTTGTGTTGCGGCAATTGCCACCGTAAAGCGTGAGATGGGCAGCACACGGGCTGCCATCACGACTGCGCTGACCCAATGCGTGATCGCATGGCTCATTGCCTTTGCCGTCCGCTGTATCGGTCTTGCATTTGGTCTGGCATAAGGAGGCACGGTATATGAATCTCCCCACTATTTTGATTCTGGCATTGATCGGCATCGCGCTGTTTGCCGCGCTCCGTTCGATGAAAAAGCATCCGTCCGGCTGTTCCGGACACTGCTCCGGCTGTCCCGTGCAGTGCAAAAGTGAAAAACACAGATAAAACAGCAGCCTGTCCGCTCTTGGAGCGGACAGGCTGCTGTTTATCGGTTTCTGAAAAAAGAGGGCAGGCATTTCTGCCTGTCCTCTGAATAGTCTCAATTACTTGTTGAAGTAACGCTTCAGCAGGCCCTCGAAAGCCTTGCCGTGGCGAGCCTCGTCGCGTGCCATCTCATGTACGGTGTCATGGATAGCATCGAGGTTCAGAGCCTTAGCGCGCTTTGCCAGATCAAACTTGCCAGCGGTTGCGCCGTTCTCAGCGTCTACACGCATCTGCAGGTTCTTCTCGGTGGAGTCGGTTACAACCTCGCCAAGCAGCTCTGCGAACTTAGCAGCGTGCTCTGCTTCCTCGAATGCAGCCTTCTCCCAGTACAGGCCGATTTCCGGATAGCCCTCGCGGTGTGCAACGCGAGCCATTGCCAGATACATACCAACCTCGGAGCACTCGCCCTCAAAGTTAGCACGCAGGTCAGCCATGATGTCCTCCGGAGCACCCTGTGCAACGCCTACAACGTGCTCAGCTGCCCAGGTCTTTTCGCCAGCCTGCTCCTTGAACTTCTCTGCCGGTGCGTGGCAGATCGGGCACTCTGCCGGAGCTGCTTCGCCTTCATATACATAACCACATACGGAACAAACAAACTTTTTCATGATTTTTTCCTCCTGTATCGTTGAACAAATTTATTTTTGAGGGGGCAGGAAACGATCCATTGTTATCGAACAAAGCTGATCGCGCAGAGATCGGTTGATCTCCGAGAACACGCGATGAAAATCACATTCATTCTGGGTACCATGTGTGTGCACTGGAACTCATTTGCAAGGCAGTGATTGATAGCAATCGGACCATCGATGCATTCGATGATCGCGCCGAGACTGATCTCCGATGGGGAGTGGTTCAGCTCATAGCCGCCGGCAACGCCCTTATAGGATTTTGTAATACCGGACTGCGTCAGCTTGCGGAGAATTTTAAGTGCAAACCGGAGTGTTACGCCGGTTGCCTCGGAAATATCCTTCGCGCACTGCTTTTCGCCTGCAAGTGCCAGACAATAGGTCACACGAATTGCATAATCCGCTTCATGTGTGATTCTCAAATCGTTCCTTCCTTTCTCTCCTTGGAACAACTTTAGTATAACCGTGTTGTGCCAAAATGTCAATAGGTTTTCTTAAAAATAAATAATATTTTTTATTTGATAATAGTTATCAATAAGTGACTCGAATTAACTATACCAGATAAGGACAGTATACCATGGCGGGAGACTTTTGTCTATCGGTTCAGGAATGGAGAGTTGAGGATGGAAAATGAACGTGGAGATTCAGCATTCGTCATTTATTCATTTGTATTGTGCGATACGGTGGGGAAATGTATTTTGAATCTCTGTACCGATTTCGTTTTGTGCGCTTGTACTGTATAATAGGTAATGCAAAATGCAAGTACGAAAAATTTTCCTTTCACAAAACCATTTGCCGCACCGAACCGTCTAATAGATGAAAGCAGCAGACAGAAGCGCTTTTCGCGAAAACTGTCTGCGCTGTCCGGACGCTTTCGGAAAGGAGAACCCGCTTATGATGGATAGAGAGCAATTTACCTCCGCGGTGCTGGCAGCCGAGCCTACGCTGTACCGCGTAGCGAAAACCATGCTCCGCAGTGAGCATGACTGTGCAGACGCGGCGCAGCAGGCAATCCTGCGGGCATGGGAGCAGCTGGATTCGCTGCGCAGCACGCGGTATTTCAAAACATGGCTGGTCCGCATACTCATCAACGAGTGCAGCACGATATTGCGCCGTCAGCAGCGGCTTGCGTCGTATGACGCGGCTGCTGCAGAGGCGATACCGGCGCCTGCGGCTGATGATTACAGTGACCTGTATGTCGCCATCACCGCACTGGAGGAAAAGCTGCGCCTGCCGGTGGAGCTGTACTACTTAGAGGGCTTTAAGACCCGTGAGATTGCCGGAATGCTCGGCATACCGGAAAACACGGTCAAGACCCGTCTCCGAGCGGCAAGAGAGCATTTGCGCAAGGACTTGAAAGGAGCGTGCTTCGCATGATGAGCCATAATGATTTCCCGAAAATGACCGAAGAATTTGACCGCAGTGTCCGCAGGGCACTGGACAGCCTGCCCGAGCGAGAAAGCAAGCCGGTACGCCGTTTCTCAGCGAAGAAAATCGTCTGCGCCGGACTGGCGGCAGCGCTGTGCATCGGCGGAACCGCATTCGCCGCGAATGCACAGAGCTGGTTTCCACTGCTGTTTCCGAATGGCGGAGACGCGAATCTCGAAGGGTATGTGCAGACGGCGGACAGCACCAGGCTGACCGACGAGAACGACAGCTACCGCCTGTCCGTAGAATCCGTGCTGTTTGACGAAAGCGCGGGCACGGGCGTGATCAGTCTGCACCTTGCAAACAAAAAGCAGGACGGCGTAAAGCCGTTCACGCTGGCGCACCTGATCGACAGCTATCAGAACAAGCCAGACATCACATGGTCCACGCTGTCCTCGTGCTATGCCGAGGAGGGACAGCTTGATTTCGAGGTGATGTACGGCGACAGCGGCTTCTGCGGCGGCGAGTTTTACCTCGATACCGCGCGTTCGACCGACAACGACTATTATTTAGAAGGTGCGTTTGCGATTTCAAGCGATTACAGGCAGGGAGAGCCGCTCCGTCTGGAGGCGCTCGAGCCGGGTAAAACGACCGTGCGTGCGGACGGAGCGGGTACCGCAAAGACGGTTCTGGCGGTCGATCTGCCGGAATTTCAGCAGATGCCGTACCTGACGAGCGCAGACGGTGATGTAACTCTGTCGCAGATCGGCATTCGCATCCGCAACGCGGATATGCACTGCACGGTGGATGATGTGGATACGCTGAGCGTGCAGCTGAAGGACGGCTCGGAGTACGTTATTCTGGATGAAAACGCCGATATCGATCGGACATTGTACACTTACGGTTTCAATTCCACCGAGGACACCGACCGTATCGACACCGAGATTGCGGTGCTTGCGCGTGCATTTGACCTGGATAATGTGCAGTCGGTCACCATCAACAGCGAGGTATATCCGCTCTCGTGATAAACGGCAGGATAGAGCAAAACAGACCGCAAATGCGGTCTGTTTTGCGTTTATGCAGTGAAAAGCTGTGCCCAGTATGCGGTTCCGTTCACAACGGTACAGCCGACGCCGATCGAGGTGAAGCTGCTGCTGAGAATGTTCGCGCGGTGGCCGGACGAGTTCATCCACGACTGCACAACAGCCTCCGGCGTGCTCTGACCATAGGCGATGTTTTCGCCGGCACGCGCGTAGGAAACGCCGGCCTCGGTCAGCACGGTAAAGCAGGATGCGCCGCTCGGGCGCGTGTGCGAAAAGCTGGTTTGCAGTTCTCCGGCGCGGGTCTGCGCCGCCTGCTGCACCGTGGTGCTGATGGTCAGCGCGGGCAGTCCCTGTCTGGCACGTTCGGCGTTTACCAGCGAGACCACCTGCGCGGCGTAGCTGCTGTTCGCGGCGGTGCTTTGTGAGGCTTGCTCGCCAAAGGACGGCTGACCGTCTGCGTGTAATTCGGACGCACGACGAACGAAAAGCGGTTCTGCTGCAGATGTGCGGCTTCTGCAGCAGTGGTGGATGCGATGACAAGCGCAAGTGCCAGCGGCACGAGTCTCTTGAACTTCATAGGTAGATACCTCCTTGGATTTTGCGGGAAATTCCCATGCACCGTATGATAGCGGGTTTTGTAACCGTTTTGCAATGGAAATCCAAGGAGAAACTGCCGGAATACGGCAAAAACCGACCGAAACAGGGAAAACTCGGTCGGTTTGGTGAATTTTATCCCAGCTTTTCGATGTCGTACAGGCTGTTCAGCACGAGCCACAACTGCGGAAAATACCGCATGATATTCCAGATGCTGACGCCTGCCAGCTGATATTCTCCGGCAAGCGCCAACTTGGCACGGATAGAACGCGCATCCTCAAACCAGACCTCGTGCTCGGCACGGTCGCGCCAGTAGTTGTAGTGCGGAGACTGTGCCGTGGCATCATAGCGAATCGGCGCACCGACCTGAATCGCCTGTTCGACGGCCTGCACGCTGCCCAGACTGCGGGCGCGCGACTGTCCCTGCACATAGGGCAGCGTCCAGTCGTAGCCGTAGTTCGGGATGCCCATGAACAGCTTATCCTGCGGCACCTGCGACACGGCAAACCGCACGACCTGCTCTACCTTGTTAATCGGCGCGACCGCCATCGGAGCGGACAGCGTGTAACCCCATTCATAGGTCATCAGCAGGGCACGGTCCGCCGCAGAGCCGAGCGCGGCATAGTCGTGCGCCTCATACAGAAGACCTTGCTGCGCGGCGGAGGTTTTAGGCGCGAGTGCCGCGAAGACCGTGTATCCGGCAGGCGAGAGCCGCTCGCGGACCGAGCGGACAAACGCGGCATATGCGTCCGCGTCCTCCGGCGGCACGTACTCAAAGTCGATGTCCACACCGGCGAAGCCCTGCATGGCCAGTACCTGTGCCAGATTTTCGATCAGCGCCGCGCGAGCCGTCGGGGTGTTCAGCAGCAGGTGGGCACGTTCGCCGGAGAACTGCCCGTCCTCGCCGAGTGTTGTCAGAACGAGCAAAGGCTTTACCTGATACTGCCGCGCCATGCGCACGAGCAGCTCGGCGGAGAACGGTAAAATGCGTCCGGCGTTGTCAAAACCGACGGAAAATACGGATAAGTACGTCAGATAGGGCAGTGTTCGGCGCAGAACGCGCAGGTCGATGCTCGGATAGGCGTAGCCGTTCACCGCAAAGCGTCCCAGCTTATTTCCATAGCTGAGTACAAGCATCTGCCCCGGCTGAATGCGGTCGGTGCCGCCAAGCTGCGGATTGTTCTGCCACAGCTGCATCACGGTTGTGCTGTTCTGCGCGGCAATGCTGCCGAGCGTGTCGCCGCGGCGGACAATGTACGTTTTTTCCGGCTGCGGAACGACAATGGTCTGCCCAGGCGTAAGCCGGTACGGTTCGTGCAGCTCGTTCTGCTGGATGAGGAACGGCAGGGGAATACCGTGCAGCTGCGCAATGCGGTACAGCGAATCACCCGGCCGAACAACATGGATCACCATAGAAAAACCACCTTTCTTCCTGCATTTTATGCAGGGAAAAGGTGGTTCTGTGAATGGAGAATTAGGGTATCGCGCAAGGATAGCGACATTTTCCATTCTCCATTTTCAATTATAACAGAATTGCCGAGCCAATCGACACGATAAGTGCCGTCAGCAGACCGGCAACGCCGATCGCCAGACCGGAAATCGCGCCTTCGGTCTCACCCAGCTCAATGGCACGCGAGGTACCGACTGCGTGAGATGCTGTGCCGATGGACAGACCCATCTGCACCGGATTGCGCACGCCGATGCACTTGAGGAAGGTCGGCAGGATGATCGCGCCGATGATGCCGGTGATGACAACCGCAATCGCGGTGATGGAGGTTACGCCGCCGAGCATTTCGGCTACCGCGACCGCAATCGGAGTTGTTACCGATTTCGGCACGAGAGAAAGCGTCGTGCTTTCGCTCAGACCGAACAGATGGCTGAAGAGCAGCACGCTGCCGATGGATACCATCGAGCCGACGAACGCACCGAGCAGGATGGGCAGCAGGTTTTTCAGCAGTACATCCAGCTTGCGGTAAATCGGGATCGCAAGCGCTACCGTTGCCGGTGTCAGGAAGAACGAAATCAGCTTGCCGGATTCCTCATAGGTCTGGTAGGGGGTGCCGGTTGCGATCAGCAGCGCACCGACCAGAATCGAGGCAATCAGCAGCGGATTGCAGACCGCAGAACCAGTTTTCTTTTGAATCTCTACGCCAAGCGCATAAAAACCGATGGAAACCAGCAGCCAGAACTGCGAGGAGGAGAGAAGATCAGTCATGGTCGAACGCCTCCTCGGTTTCACGGTGCTGCAGACGGAACACGATATGTACGGTCAGTGCGGTAGCAGCGGCAGTACACAGCGTGGTCAGCAGGCAGACGGCAAGGATGGCGAGTGCTTCGCTTTTGATGTCGTTCCAGATTTCCAGCACGCCCAGCATGGCGGGCAGAAAGAAAAACGCCATGTTCTGCAGCAGAAAATCCGCTACGCTCTCTACATGGTGCAGACGAACCGCACCGAAGATGAGCAGGGCGAGCAGCAGGGTCAGACCGAGCACGTTGCCGGGCAGCAGACCGCGGAGTAAAAGGGAGAGCAGTGAGCCGCCGACACAGCAGGCAAGCAGCACACCGAGTTGCTTCATGTGTTTCAAGGTTTTTGCGCTTCTTTCTCGTTTGCGTAGTTTTTGGTCATTGCGGTGAGCAATGTTTGGTAGACGGCCTCGGCGTTTTCCTTAAAGGTACGCTCGAGCATGGCAGCCTGTCCGTGACTGACGACGTTCATTTCCACTGCAAACACCTGCTCCATTTCCATGCGGACGGTCAGGTCGTTCGGGCCGTGCTCGGTGACGGCGGTGTGGATGCCGGCGTCGCGCCGAATCTGGCGGACGACACGCAGCGCAGAGCGCTGTGCGGCTTCGCGGACCGGATAGGGAAGCTGCTTCTCGAAAATGCGGGTAGCCTCGCGTCCCTTTTCGGTGATGGCGTACAGGGTTTCTCCTTTGTCGGGGATCTCCTCGATGTGCCCGGTCGGGACCATCTCGTAGAAAGCCTCGCTCAGCTCGAAGTAGCCAAAGCCTTCGTCGCACCAGGTCGTTAAGTCCACAATGGTGCTGAAGCTGACCGGAAATGGCAGCAGATCCATGGCGAACAGGACCAGAAACTTGATATCCTCTTTGGTATGGATAAAACCGTAGCGAACCATATGCGCGATGCCTCCTTCTCTTCCCCGGCAGGGCGAAACGCCGTTTTCGTCAGTGCTTTTCATAGTATACTACTCGGCAGGGCAAAATGCAATCGGCTGAAATGACAAAGAATATTATATAGAACGGCAAGAATTATACTGTAAAAAAATCAGCAGATACAAGGCGAACAAATGTGCGATTTTTTGATAATCTCCTATTGAACATAAAAAATGAATGCGGTATACTTATATCGAGATTATGTCGAAACGAGGAAAAAATCATGCCGGAAGTTGTTCTGCGTCCTGCAGAGGAAGAAGATATTGCCGAGATGCTTGCGCTGTATGCGCCGTATGTTGTTCAAACCACTGTGTCGAGCGAGTACGATGCTCCTTCGATAGAGGAGTTTACCCGCCGGTGGCGCACCTATACCCAAAAGCTGCCGTGGCTGGTCTGCCGTATTGACGGCGAGGTCGTTGGCTATGGCTATGCTGCGCCGCACCGTACCCGCGCTGCCTATCAGTGGTCGGTCGAAACGTCCATCTACGTTGCACAGGAGCAGCACCGCCACGGTATCGCCGGTGCGATTTACGCCGCGCTGTTTGAACTGCTGGCGATGCAGGGATACTATAATATCTACGTCGGCATTACTTCACCGAATGAGCGGTCGATGAAGTTCCATAAAGCCATGGGCTTTATCATCTCGGGCGCATATCAGGAAAGCATGTATAAATTCGGTCAGTGGCGCGATGTCCTCTGGATGGGCAAGAGCCTGCGTCCGCATGACGGCGCACCGCAGCCGACCGTTCCGTTCCCGGAGATTAAGGACAGTCCGCTGGTAACCAGAGCGCTCAACCAGGCGGTGGAGAAGATTCATTTTTAATGGAGAATTGAGAATGGATAATGGAGAACTCAGGCAACGCCGCGAAGCGGCGTATTAAACAATCGCGCAGAGTGCGATACTGCTTTCAATCTTCAATTCTCCATTCTCAATTTTGTACAGGGGGAGGGAATGCAGATGCCGGATAACCCGCATATGGGCCATCGCCAGCGCATGCTGGACAAATTACGCCGGTTCGGACTGGAGATCTTCAGCGACCACGAGGTGCTGGAGATGCTGCTGTATTTTGCGGTGCGGCAGGGCGACACCAACCCGACAGCACACCGGCTGATGCAGCGGTTTGGTTCACTGCATGCGGTGCTCGAGGCAACCGAGGACGAGCTGCAGACGGTCGAAGGCGTCGGTCCGCGCTCGGCGGAGCTGCTGCACCTGTGCTTTGCCCTGTTTCACCGTTATCAGGCGGATGTGGCGAAAATGGAGCAGTTTACCGATAAACTGAACACCTATGACCGCATCGGCGCATATTTCGTGCCGCAGCTGTGCGCCGAGCGGGAGGAAGTGCTGCTGGCCGCCTATGTGGATGGCGCGGGGCGTGTGCTCAAGTGCGAGGAGATCGCCCGCGGCGGACATGCGCGGGTGCAGGTGGACAGCTACAAGATCGCTCGCGGTGCCTTGATGGCCGGTGCGGCAGGCGTTGCGCTGGCGCATAATCATCCGAACGGCACGCCGACACCCTCGCAGGAGGATTTTGATATGACCGACCGCCTGCAGCGCACGCTCTCCGAACTGGGTTTGGAGCTGGTCGATCACTGTGTTGTGGCACGCAGCAATTTCACATCTATCGGTCGATTAAGAAGCGGCAGCTTGCGAAAAAGATACTGAGTGACAAAAAAGGAGGTACGCTCTGTGCCGGAATTTAAGATACACAGCCCCTACCAAATGGCAGGCGATCAGCCGGAGGCGGTGGCCAAACTGGTGGAGGGCATCAACAACGGTCTGACCGAGCAGACGCTGATGGGCGTTACCGGCTCAGGCAAGACGTTCACCATGGCGAACATCATCGAGCAGACCCAGCGCCCGACGCTGTGCTCGCGCACAATAAAACGCTGGCCGCACAGCTCTGCACCGAGCTGCGCGAATTTTTTCCCGAGAATGCGGTAGAATATTTCGTATCCTACTACGATTATTACCAGCCGGAGGCGTATATCGCCTCGACCGACACCTATATTGAGAAGGATTCCGCCATCAATGATGAAATTGACCGCCTGCGCCACTCTGCGACCTCGGCGCTGAGCGAGAGACGCGATGTGATCATTGTGTCGTCCGTGTCGTGCATTTACTCACTCGGCGATCCGATCGACTACAAAAGCATGGTGATTTCCATCCGTCCGGGCATGGAGATGAGCCGTGATGAGCTGATTCGCCGCCTGATTGCGATTCAGTATGAGCGCAACGACATTGCGTTCGAGCGCAACCGCTTCCGCGTGCGCGGCGACACGGTGGAAATCTGGCCGGTATACTCGGATGAGGATGTTGTCCGTATCGAGTTTTTCGGTGATGAGGTGGACCGCATCAGCCGTATTAACCCGCTGACCGGTGTTTCGCTCGGTGAACTGGGTCATATTGCTGTTTTCCCGGCGAGCCACTACGTCACGCCCAAGGAAAAACTGGAGGAAGCCATCAAGGATTTGGAGGAAGAACTCGACAAGCGCGTAAAATACTTCGAGGAAAACGGCAAGCTGATCGAGGCCCAGCGCATCGCGCAGCGCACCCGCTACGACATTGAAATGCTGCAGGAGATCGGCTTCTGCTCGGGCGTTGAGAACTATTCGCGCGTACTGTCGCGGCGTGCGCCGGGAAGTGCGCCGTATACGCTCATCGACTATTTTCCGAAGGATTTTCTGCTTATCGTGGACGAGAGTCATGTGACGCTTCCGCAGGTGCGCGCCATGTACCACGGCGACCGCGCCCGCAAGGAAAGCCTGGTCGAAAACGGCTTCCGCCTGCCGAGCGCGTATGACAACCGCCCGCTCAATTTTGATGAGTTTAACGACCGTTTGAACCAGATTGTGTATGTTTCCGCAACGCCTGCCGAGTACGAGCTGTCGCGCTCGGGTCAGGTGGTCGAGCAGGTCATCCGCCCGACCGGTCTGCTCGATCCGGAGGTTGTTGTCCGTCCGGTTGATGGTCAGATCGACGATCTCATTGGAGAAATCAACGCCCGCACCGCCAAGGGCGAACGCATCCTTGTCACCACACTCACCAAGAAAATGGCCGAGGATTTGACTGATTACCTCGAAACCGCAGGCATCAAGGTGCGCTACATGCACCACGATGTTAAGACCATCGAGCGGCAGGAGCTGGTGCGCGATCTGCGTCTCGGCGTGTACGATGTGCTTGTCGGCATCAACCTGCTGCGTGAGGGTCTCGACATTCCTGAGGTGTCGCTCGTTGCCATTCTCGATGCGGACAAGGAGGGATTTCTCCGGTCGGAGACCTCGCTCATCCAGACCATCGGCCGCGCCGCACGAAATGAGCACGGCATGGTCGTGCTGTATGCAGACAGCATCACGCCCTCGATGAAGCGCGCGATGGACGAGACCGAGCGCCGCCGTGCGCTGCAGGATGCGTTCAATAAGACACACGGAATTATCCCCAGGTCTGTGCATAAAAAGGTACAGGATGTTATCGAGATCACCTCGAATGTGCCCTCGAGCAGCAAGAAAAAGCTGCGAAGCAAGGGCGAAAAACAGCAGGAAATCGCCCGCCTGACCCGCCAGATGAAGGAAGCCGCGAAGATGCTCGAGTTTGAGATCGCAGCACAGCTCCGTGATCAGATAAAGGCGTTGGAAAATTGAAAATTGAGAATGGATAATGAGGTACGCCGCTGCGCGGCAATCAATAAACGTGCAAAGCACATCACCACAATTTTCAATTCTCCATTATTTTTGTGATAAGGAAAAAATACAATGCAGGAATATATCCATGTAAAAGGTGCGCGAGAGCACAACCTGAAAAACATCGACATCAAAATTCCGCGCGACAAGCTGGTGGTGCTCACCGGCCTGTCCGGCTCGGGCAAATCGTCCCTGGCGTTTGACACGATCTACGCCGAGGGTCAGCGCCGCTACGTTGAATCGCTGTCCAGCTACGCGCGGCAGTTCCTCGGCCAGATGGACAAGCCGGATGTGGACTACATCGATGGTCTTTCGCCCGCCATCTCCATCGACCAGAAGACCACCTCGCAGAACCCGCGTTCGACGGTCGGCACGGTCACCGAGATCTACGACTATATGCGCCTGCTGTGGGCGCGCATCGGCACGCCGCACTGTCCGAAATGCGGCAAGGAGATCCACCAGCAGACCATCGACCAGATCATTGACCGGCTGATGGCGCTTGAAGAAAAGACGCGCGTGCAGCTGCTTGCGCCGGTCATCCGCGGCAAGAAGGGCGAGCACGTTAAGGTGTTTGAGGATGCCCGCAAGCAGGGCTATGTCCGCGTGCGTGTAGACGGCGAAATCCATGATCTTTCGGAAGAATTCAAGCTGGCGAAAACCAAGAAGCACAACATTGAGATCGTTGTTGACCGCGTTGTCATCCGTCCGGACGCCCGCGGACGCATTACTGATTCGGTGGAGACCGCGTCTGCGCTGTCGGGCGGTCTGGTGATTGCGGATGTCATTGGCGGCGAACCCATCACGTTCTCGCAGAACTACGCCTGCGACGACTGCGGCATTTCCATCGAAGAGCTTACCCCGAGAATGTTCTCATTCAACAACCCGTACGGTGCGTGCCCGGTGTGCACGGGTCTGGGCATTCAGAAGCGTGTTGATCCCGATCGCGTTATCCCGAACCGCCATCTTTCGATCAAGCAGGGCGCCATCCGTGCGTCCGGCTGGGGCAGCGCCGACCCGGGTACGATCGCGGGCATGTACTACACTGCACTCGGCAAAAAACACGGCTTTACGCTCGAAACGCCCATCGAGGAGTTCTCCGAGCAGGCGCTCGACGAGCTGCTGTACGGCACCGGAGATGAACCGCTCGAGCTGTCGGTCAGCCGCATTTCGGGCGGCGTGATGCGCCAGCCGTTCGAGGGTATCATCCCCAATCTGGAACGCCGTTACCGTGAGACCAACAGCGAGTGGTCGCGCGGCGAGATTGAAGAAGTGATGAGCGAAAGTCCGTGCCCGGCATGCCACGGCCGCCGTCTGCGCCCGGAGGTGCTGGCGGTCACGCTCGGCGGACTGAACATCGCAGAGTTCGCAGAAAAGTCGGTTGTCAAGGCGATGGAGTTCCTCCACACGCTCAAACTGACCGAAATGCAGCATAAAATCGGTGACAGAGTAATCAAGGAGATTATGGACCGCCTCGGCTTCCTGCAGTCGGTCGGACTGGAATATCTGACGCTCTCGCGTTCGTCCGGTACGCTGTCCGGCGGCGAGAGCCAGCGCATCCGACTGGCGACGCAGATCGGCTCATCGCTGATGGGCGTGCTGTATATCCTCGACGAGCCGTCCATCGGTCTGCATCAGCGCGACAACGACAAGCTGCTTGCGACCCTGGGGCGGCTGCGCGACCTTGGCAACACGCTCATCGTGGTCGAGCACGACGAGGACACCATGTTTGCGGCTGACCACATTGTGGATATCGGTCCGGGGGCGGGACGCAACGGCGGCGAGGTCGTGTTCGAGGGCACGATAGACGAGCTGCTGAAAAGTGATAAATCCATCACCGGACAGTATCTTTCGGGCAGAAAATTCATTCCGGTGCCCGAAATCCGGCGCAAAGGCAGCGGCAAGAGCATCACGGTCAAGGGCTGTGCGGTAAACAACCTCAAGCATACGGACTTTACCATTCCGCTTGGCACGCTCACCTGTGTGACCGGTGTTTCGGGTTCGGGCAAGTCCTCGTTCGTCAATGAAATCCTGTACAAAAAGCTGGCAGCGGAGTTGAACGGCGCGAAGACCCGTGCAGGAGCGCATGACGAATTCATCGGCATCGAGAATCTCGACAAGGTCATCGACATTGACCAGTCGCCGATCGGACGTACGCCGCGTTCCAATCCGGCGACTTATACGGGCGTGTTCAACGATATCCGCGACCTGTTTGCCAAAACGGCGGACGCAAAGGCGCGCGGCTACAGCGCAAGCCGTTTTTCCTTCAATGTCAAGGGCGGCCGCTGTGAGGCCTGCTCGGGTGACGGCCTGCTCAAAATCGAAATGCACTTTCTGCCGGACGTTTACGTTCCCTGCGATGTGTGCAAGGGGCGCCGCTATAACAAGGAGACGCTCGAGGTGCGCTACAAGGGCAAAAACATCTACGAAGTGCTGGATATGACGGTGGATGAAGCGTGTGAGTTCTTCGCCAACGTGCCGAAGATCGCACGCCGTCTGGAGACCATGCGCGAGGTCGGTCTGGGCTACGTTAAGCTGGGGCAGTCCTCCACAACGCTCTCCGGCGGTGAAGCGCAGCGCGCCAAGCTGGCGACCGAGCTGTCCAAACGCTCGACCGGCAAGACAATCTATATCCTCGATGAGCCGACCACCGGTCTGCATGTCGCAGATGTCCACAGGCTTGTGGATGTTCTGCAGAAGCTGGTGGACGCAGGCAACACGGTTGTTGTCATCGAGCACAATCTGGATGTCATCAAGACTGCGGACTATATCCTCGACCTCGGTCCCGAGGGCGGCGACGGCGGCGGTCGACTGGTCGTTTGCGGTACGCCGGAGGAGGTTGCACAGTGCGAGGGTTCGTATACCGGACAGTATCTCGGCCCGATTCTCGCCCGCAAAAACGGCGGAAAACGCGATAAATAAAGTCGAAATGTGTAATAAAACAGGTGTTTCTTAGCGAGACACCTGTTTTTTCTGTATTTGATAAAGATGTTGTGATTTTGGGCGTGTTTTGGTATAATAGTGATAATATAAAATCGGAGTTACCATACGCAGGCGCCGGAAGGCGTGCTGCTGCCGTGACTCAGGAAGGGATCGTTCAATATGAGAGCAAAGCGATGGGTGATCGCCTCGCCGGATACCGAGCGGGTGCGGGTGCTGTCGCGGGAGACCGGCTATACACCGCTGACGGCGGCGGTGCTGTCGGCGCGCGGCATCGACACACCGCAGGCTGCGGCGGATTACCTGAGCTGCGATGCGCGAGGACTGCATGATCCGTTCGGTTTGACCGATATGGATAAGGCAGTCGAGGTCGTCCGCGAGGTAATAGATCGCGGAGAGAAAATGGTGGTCTACGGTGATTACGACGTGGACGGCATCACGGCAACGTGCACACTGGTGGATTATCTGCGCAGCAAGGGCGCAAAATGTGAATATTACATTCCCAACCGTCTGACGGACGGCTACGGTCTGACGCGTCCGGCGATGGAGCAGCTGTATGAGCAGGGCACGCGCCTGCTCATCACGGTGGACTCGGGCATTACAGCCAACGAGGAGATTGCCGTCGCACGCGAGCTCGGTATGCAGGTCGTCATTACCGACCACCACGAGTGCCACGAAAACCTGCCGGACGCGCAGGCGGTCGTGGACTGCAAGCGGACGGACGATACCTATCCGTTTTCCAGCCTGGCGGGTGTCGGTGTGGCATTCAAGCTGATCTGCGCACTCGAGGGCGACACGCTTTCCATGCTCGACCGGTACGCCGACCTTGTAGCGCTCGGCACGGTGGCCGATGTCATGCCGATTGTCGGTGAAAACCGCATTATTGTGGCGGAAGGACTGAAAAAGCTGTCCGTGACGGCGAATATCGGTCTGGAAATGCTGCTGCGCGAGGCGGGGATGAAGAACAGGCGGCTGACCTCCTCGACCATCAGCTATGTGCTTGCGCCGCGCATCAACGCGGCGGGCCGCATGGGCAAGGCCGAACTGGCAGCAGAGCTGTTCCTGACGAAAGATCCGATACGCGCACAGGCGCTTGCCGCCGAGCTTTGCGAGCAGAACAAGCTGCGCCAGAGCGAGGAGAACAAGATACTCGAGCAGACGCTCACACGCCTGCGCCGCGAATACAACCCGCTTGAGGATAAAATTATCGTGCTGGCCGGAGAGGGCTGGCATCAGGGCGTTATCGGCATTGTGTGCTCGCGCCTGTGCGACCGCTACGGCTGTCCGGTCGTGCTCATCTCGGTGGACGAGGACGGCGTAGGCAAGGGCTCCGGCCGCTCGATCGGCAGCTTCAATCTGTTTGAGGCGCTCACCTCGTGTGAGGACCTGTTCGAGCGCTACGGCGGTCATGCGCTTGCCGCAGGACTGACCGTGCAGGCGGACAGGATCGAAGAACTCCGCACGCGCCTGCGCAAGTACGCGGAAACGCATGTCACCATGGCGGAGCTCGTTCCGCAGCTGCACATCGACTGCATGGTGCAGCCGGAGTGGCTGACGCAGGAGAACATCGAATCCCTGAGCGTACTCGAGCCGTACGGCATGAAAAATGCGGAGCCTGTGTTCTGCATGAAGAACATGACCGTTGAGGAGATTACACCGCTGTCCAGCGACCGGCATGTTCGTCTGTCGCTCATCAAGGACGGCAAGCGGTTTTCCGCGATCTGGTTCGGCATCGGTGCGGGCGGTCTCGGCTTTGTCGAGGGCAACACCGTGGATGCCGCCTTTCATCTGGAAATCAACGAATTTCGAGGCCGCCGCTCGGTGCAGCTGACCATCTGCGATGTGCAGCTGAGTGACTGTGAGCATCTGGCGGATCAGAAGATTCTCAATCTGTATAATACACTCATGCAGGACGGCCCGCTCACCGCAAGGGAAGCGCGTCTGCTCCTGCCCGACCGCAAGGATCTGGTCGCTGTCTGGCGGCATGTGACCTGCCGCGCGGAGGACGGACGGCTTTCCGTACCGGACGGGGCGCTTTCCCGCCGGGTTGCGTGGGAAAGCCGACGCGACATTAACATCGGCAAGCTGTTTGTCTGTCTGGACGTTTTTCAGGAGTCCGGACTCATTAGCTATCATTTCAAGGAAGGTATGCTCAACATTTTGCTCAAACCCTACGAGGGCAAGGCCGATATTTCCGGATCGGTTGTCCTTGCCACATTGCAAAGCATGGCGGGGTGACACGAATGGGGGAAGGATCTATGCAAACGAAACTGGATTTTTTGATCGAACGCGTACAAAAACAAAACCCGCAGGCGAATATCAAGAAGATTCGCGCGGCATACGAATGTGCGGCCAAGGCACATGAGGGACAGAAGCGCCGCAACGGTGAGCCGTATATCATTCATCCGGTCGCTGTCGCTGAGATCGTTGTGGAGATGGGTCTGGATACGGATTCCATCTGTGCAGCGCTGCTGCATGACTGCATTGAGGACACCGAGTTCGGCTACAAGGAGATCGAAAACAAATTCGGCACGCCGGTCGCGGAGCTGGTGGACGGCGTAACCCGACTGGGCATGCTGCGCTACTCCAAGGAGCAGGAGCAGTTCGAGGACCTGCGCAAGATGTTCCTCGCCATGGCGAAGGATATCCGCGTTATCCTGATCAAGCTGGCCGACCGACTGCACAATGCCCGTACCTTCCAGTTCCTGCCTGAGCGCAAGCAGCGCGACAAGGCACTGGAAACCATGGAGATTTACGCGCCGATCGCGCACCGTCTCGGCATGAGCCGCATCAAGTGGGAGCTTGAGGATCTGTCGCTGAAGGTTCTCGACCCGATCGGCTACAACGAGATTGTGGAAGGCTTAAAGGCCCAGAGTGAGCAGCACGAGGAATTCCTGCAGGGCATTCAGGACCGCATCAGCACCAAGCTGAAGGAAGCGAACATCCACAACGCGATTTCGGCCCGCGTCAAGCATATTTACTCCATCTACGCAAAATGTATGCCCAGCACAAGACCATCAACGAGATCTATGATATCTGCGCCGTGCGCGTCATTGTCGATACCGTGGCGGACTGCTACAACGTGCTCGGCTACGTCCACGACCTGTACAAGCCGATTCCGGGCCGCTTCAAGGACTATATATCCACACCGAAGCCGAACGGCTATCAGTCGCTGCATACGACGGTCATCGGCCGAGCGGGCATCCCGTTTGAGGTGCAGATTCGTACCGTAGAGATGCATAAAATGGCGGAATACGGTGTTGCGGCGCACTGGAAGTACAAGCAGGGTCTGGATAAGAAGGGCAACGAGGAAGCGTTCGCGTGGATTCGCCAGCTGCTTGAAGCCCAGCAGGACACCGAGGCCGAGGACTTTATCAAAAACATCAAGGTTGACCTGTTCGCGGACGAGGTATTTGTCTTTACGCCCAAGGGCGATGTGGTCAATATGCCGGCAGGCGCAACGCCGATCGACCTTGCGTATGCGATTCACTCGGCAGTCGGCAACCGCATGACCGGCTGCAAGCTGAACGGCCGTATCGCACCGATCGACAGCCAGCTGAAAAACGGCGATATTGTCGAGATCCTGACCTCCAAGGAGGCGCACGGTCCGAGCCGTGACTGGGTGAAGATCGTCAAGACCACCGAGGCGCGCAACAAGATCAAGCAGTGGTTCAAGAAGGAATGCCGCGAGGAAAATATCGTCAACGGCAAGGAGGATCTCGACCGCGAGCTGCGTGCCAACCTGCTGTATAACGGCTTCTATGAGAACGAAGAGGTGCAGAAGAACACGCTCAACAAGTTCTCGTTCAACACAGTCGATGAGCTGTACGCGGCCATCGGCTACGGCGGCATTATGCTGACTAAGGTCATCAATAAGGTCAAGGACGATGTCGGCAAGCTGCGCCGTCAGCGCGAGCAGGCCGAGCGTGCCGCGCATCCGCAGAACGAGCAGCAGCAGCGCCGCCAGAATAAATCCAGCGACGGCGTTGTTGTCGAAGGCATTGATAACTGTCTGGTCAAGTTTGCCCGCTGCTGTACGCCGATTCCGGGCGATGAGATCGTCGGCTTTGTCACCCGCGGCTACGGTGTTTCCATCCATCGCCGCGACTGCGTGAATGTCCATATCGAGGAAGAGCCCGACCGCTGGGTCCGTGCCTGGTGGGATGAGGATATGGCGGCCAATGCCGGTCATGTCAATAAGTTCTCTACCGGCCTGCAGATTTCCACGCGCAACCGTATCGGCGTGCTGAGTGACGTTACGCTGGCGTTTGCCTCGAGTAAGATCAATGTGCATGAGATTTCCGCACGCGACCTCAACGACGGCTACGGCGTTATCAACGCCATGGTTGACGTCACGAGCGTCCATCAGCTGGATAATATGATCAGCCGCCTGCGCTCCATCAAGGGCGTTGTGGATGTGACCAGAACGGTGGATACGAATTGATAATTGATGATTGAGAATGGAGAATGGAAAATGAGACGCGGAAAGCGCTTGTGCCTGCGCGTTTCAGGCTCCCCTAAAAGGGGAGGCATTGGCTGGTGCAGAAGGTTTACAAAGGCTCGATGGGTCATCGAGCCCCACGATGTATCTAACTGGTATCATCAAAGGAGTTGCGCGGCACTGCTATGCCGCGCCCAGCGTAGACCCCAATTGGATGTAGCAGTACGGTATCCGAAATGCGAATAAGTGGATACCATGCGGAAGAAAAAATCCTCTGCCGTTCCTTTCCTGCTTGCGAAGTCTACCATCTGCACTCAAGGTATCCAAAAAAGGAAACGGGAGTCCCAAGAGGGTAGAAACCATTGGTGTCTACCCTTTTGGAACCCCAGCCAAGGTTTGGCACCCATTCCAAATCAAAAAAATCAACAGATTAAATTCAAAACTTACTACGAAAAGAGGAAAAACAATGCGGGCACTGGTTCAGCGCGTCTCTCACGCCTCGGTCACGATCGACGGCAGGATTCACGGACAGATCGGACAGGGCTTCCTTGTCCTGCTCGGCATCACAGACGGTGATACCGTGGACGATGCGGTTTATCTGGCCGATAAAACGGTTAAAATGCGTGTATTCACGGACGAAAACGACAAAATGAACCGCTCGCTCGCGGATGTCGGCGGCGGCTTGCTCATCGTGTCGCAGTTCACGCTTTACGGTGACTGCCGCAAGGGCAACCGCCCGAGTTTCACGAACGCTGCCCGTCCGGAGACCGCCATCCCGCTGTATGAAGCATTCATCGCGCGCTGCCGCGAGAGCGGCCTGCCGGTCGAGACCGGTGAGTTCGGCGCGGATATGAAGGTCGATCTATTGAATGACGGCCCGGTAACGCTGTGGATGGACACCAAGGACATGCGGAGATAATGGAGAATTGAAAATTGAAAATTGTGGTATCGCGCACAGCGCGATGATTAAAATGGCAGCGAAGCTGCCCACCGCAATTCCTAACTACTAATTTCCTGAAAGGATATTACTATGAAATTGTTGCAGCTTTGTGTGGGCATGGTCCGCACGAATTGTTACATTGTATATGACGAAGCAACCCGCGAAGCCGCGGTGATCGATCCGGGCGACAACGCCAAGTCGATTTTGAACGCGGTAAACGAGGAACAGCTGAATGTCAGGTATGTGCTGCTGACGCACGCGCATTTTGACCACATTCTGGCGGCGCACGAGGTACTCGAAGCCACCGGCGCACAGTATGTTGTGCCGGAGAAGGACATCTGGCTGCTGAGCCGCGACAACATGGGTCAGTTCCGCGGACTGGCACGCAATTATGTGCAGGATACGCCGGATATTCTGGCGAATGAGGGCACCGAGGTGACGTTCGGCGGCATGACCGCGACCTACATGGCAACGCCCGGTCACACGCCCGGCTCGTCCGTCATCAGGATCGGCGACTGCCTGTTCACCGGCGATACGCTATTCCGTCACGAGTGCGGCCGCTGCGACCTTGAGGGCGGCGATTTCTCCGCCATGCTGCGTTCTTTGAAGCGTCTGCATGACCTTGACGGCGATTACAAGGTATTCCCCGGCCATGAGGGCATCTCCACACTGAACGAGGAACGCGCATACAATCCGTATATGCTGCAGGCGATGGGAAAATGATCTATACACTGGAAAATCACGAACTGAAACACGCGGTAGAGGAAATGCTGTTTCATCTGCTGCCGACTGAAACGCTGAGCAGGGCAGATTCGGCCGAGCAGCTTACTGAGCCGTACTGCCGCAGCATTTTGACCGAGGAGAACGGCGAAGCCGCCGCGCGTGCGATCGTCTGCATGGACGGTGTAACGCACGAGGCGGAAAAGCGTGCGTCCGTCACCGGACTGGCAACGCTGGACTACAAGCGCACCATCACCGAACTGGTGAAAACGACCGTGTACGACGCGGCCGTGCCGTTTCTGCCGCAGGCCCCGGTCTGGGGCAGCCTGACCGGCGTGCGTCCGGCCAAGCTGGCGCGCGGCATGATCGAGCGCGGCATGACGCGCGGCGAGGCGGCGGTTGAGCTGCGCGAGCACTTTCACGTTTCGCCCGAGCGCACGGCGCTGACGATTCGTGCAGCCGCAACCGCGATGGAGATGGACAAGACCATCGGTGAAAACGATATTTCGCTGTACGTCGGTATTCCGTTCTGTCCGTCGAGGTGCTATTACTGCTCGTTCGTATCGGCAACCACGGCGCAGTCCGGTAAACTCATCGAGCCGTATCTGGACACGCTCTGCCGCGAGATCGAGGAGACAGCCGCGCTTGTCCGCGCAGCGGGCAAGCAGGTGCAGAGCGTCTACATCGGCGGCGGCACACCGACCACGCTGGACGAACATCAGCTGGCACGGCTGCTGTCGGCGCTCGAAAATCACTTTGATTTTTCACATTTGCGCGAATATACTGTAGAAGCGGGCCGTCCGGATACCATCACACCGGAAAAGCTGCGTGTGCTCAAAAGCGCGGGCGTTGGCCGCGTGAGCATCAACCCGCAGAGCATGAATGACGCCGTTCTGGCCGCAATCGGCAGAAAACACGGCTCGGCAGACGTGCTCCGCGCGTTTGACGAGGCCCGGCAGGCGGGCTTTGACGAGATCAACATGGATCTGATCGCCGGTCTGACCGGCGACACCGCCGAAACTTTTGCACAGACTGTGGATACTTTGCTGCATCTTTCGCCGGAGAATATCACGGTGCATACGCTCGCCATCAAGCGCGGCGCTGATCTGACCGATAAGGCGGCTGCCGCCGCACAGCGCGAGACCGTTTCTCAAATGCTGGACGGTGCCGCGCATGCACTGCAGAACGCAGGCTACGGCCCGTATTATCTCTACCGGCAGAAATTTATGGCAGGCGGCTTCGAGAACGTCGGCTGGTGCAAGCCGGGCACCGAATGTTTCTATAACGTGAGCATGATGGAGGAGCTGCAGACCATTCTGTCGCTCGGTGCCGGCGGCGTTTCCAAGCGTGTCGTGCGCGAGACCGGCTGGATCGAGCGCGCGAACAATCCGAAATATCCGCTTGAGTACATTCAGGCGGCAGACAGACTGGCCAACGGCAAGAAAAAGCTGCTGTTCCCCAAGAAATAATCAGGATAGGGAAATGAGTGAGTAATTCCGTAAGAAGGGACTGTCTATGGCAGAATACACATTGAAATACATCAATCACCGTGCCGAATGCGACGCGGAAGCCTTTGTGAACGACTGCGAGGATCATTATCATCGTCAGCTGCATCTGGTGGCTGACCAGATCGCTGCGAACTGCAAGCGCAAGCCGGTCGTGCTGCTCAACGGTCCGTCCTCATCGGGCAAGACCACCACGAACGACCGTCTGGGCCGCATTCTCGAGCTGGCGGGCATTCACACGCACATGATCTCGATGGACGACTATTACCGTACCTCGGGCACCTACGACATTCCGTTTGACGAGGAAAACGGCGTCAATGACCTCGAAAGCCCAGAGTGCATGGATCTGGATCTGCTCCGCGACCACCTGACGCGTCTGGTGGCGGGCGAGGAAATCATGGTGCCGCGCTTTGATTTTGAAACTCGCACCTCGCATCGCAACGAGCGTGCGGTGCAGCTGCACAAGGACGAAATTGTGATGATCGAGGGCATTCACGCGTTTAATCCGGTCATCATGGGCGATCTGGAGAAGCATGCGACAAGCGTCTATCTTTCGGTGGCGAGCGTGCTGCTGACCGACCGCAACGTCCGCGTTGAGCCGCACATGCTGCGCTTCCTGCGCCGCGCCATGCGCGACAGCCTGTTCCGCAGCTCGCCGGTGGAGTACACCTTAAAGCAGTGGAACTCTGTGCGGAGAGGCGAGAGACTGTATATTTCGCCGTACCGCGGGCAGGCTGATCTTACGGTGGACACCTATCTGCCGTATGAGACCAACATCCTCATGCAGTACCTGAGCGAAAAGCTGCAGAGCGAGGAGAAATTGCTCGAGCAGGCTGACCTTGCACCGCTCAGCGCGATTTTGGATAAGGTTTCGCCGATCGACTACAAGCCGTATATGCCGGAGGATTCGGTTCTGCATGAGTTTATCGGCTGAAAAGTGTCCGGATTCTTGCTTTTTGGCAGGGTATGAAGTATAATGGCAATACCACATAATTGAAACTGCGGCGTTTTGCGGAAATTCTCTCGCAAATCGCCCTTGTTCCATTACGCAATATTACCATGAGACCGGAAACGGAGACATTCCGTCGGAAGGAGCGACAAGCTATGGATATGAAAATGCAGGCTTTTCTGGATAAGGTAAAGGACATGGCGGATAAAACCGGCAAGGTCTCCCGTCATGCGGCAGGCGTAGCCGGCAAAAAGGCGAACGACCTTGCACTGGCGACCCGCATCAACCTGCAGATTTTCGATCTGAATACCGAGTGCGAAGCACTGTACAAGGAAATCGGCAAGCTGGTGTACGATCTGCACCGCGGTGCAGAGGTCACCAACGAGGAAATGGACGAAAAGATGGCGCAGGTCGATGCCAAGCAGGAAAAGCTGGCCGCGCTGCGCGACAAGCTGGCGGAAATGCGCTCGGTAACGGCGTGCCCGCACTGCGGCAAACCGTGCGGCAAGGATGACGCATATTGCTCGTCCTGCGGTGCAGAGCTGTAACATAATACGGTTTGATGCATCATATTGTAATATCGGGCAAGGGCAGCTATGCCCATTCTGATCAAAGGAAGGGGCGTACGGCATTTGCAGCGTAAAAAACAGAATTTCATTCAGGGTGCGTTCATTTTGATGCTGGCCAGTCTGCTGGTCAAGGTGATTGGCGCATTCTTCCAGATACCGTTGCTCAACATGATCGGCGGCAAGGATTCGCCGGCGTTCGGCATGTTCAGTGCGGCGTACCGCGTGTACACGGCGATGCTGATGATCTCGACCGTCGGTGTTCCGGCGGCGCTGGCGAAAATGGTCGCGGAGGCCACAGCCTGCGGCAGAGAGCATGAGGTGCGGCGCACCGTCCGTGTGGCGGGAAGCATTTTCATTCCGCTCGGTGCGGTCTGCTCGGTCGTGCTGTTCCTCGGCGCGGGCACGTTTGCATCCTGGATCAAGAGCGCGGATTCCCGGCTGGCGGTTATGGCCATCGCACCGAGCGTGCTGATGGTTGCTGTTCTGGCGGTGTTCCGCGGTTACTATCAGGGCCGCTCGAACATGGTGCCGACGGCGGTTTCGCAGGTGATCGAGTCACTCGGCAAGCTGTTTATCGGCCTTGGATTGGCGTATTATGCGGTTCAGCATAACTTTTCCGATCAGGCAGTCGCGGCAATGACCGTCCTCGGCGTTACCATCGGCGAGGTGGCTGCCGCTGTTTACATGCTCATTCAGGGTGCGATCACGCATCGCAGCAGCTCGGCGGTGCACGCGCTGGACGACAGCGTGCGTCCGGCGGGCCAGCTGGCGAAAACGCTGCTCAGTCTGTCCATTCCGATCACGATCAGCTCAGCGGTTATGAGTCTGACCGACCTGATCGACGTGGCGCTGATCTCTACGCGTCTGCAAAGTCCGGCGGTCGGCATGACGGCAAGAGAAGCAATGTCCACCTACGGCATTTACACCGGTCAGGCCATCAACTTCTTCAACCTGCCGCAGACGCTCATCACCGCACTGGCGGTCAGCGTGCTGCCGACCATCGCAAGCGCACGCGCGGCGGGCAACCATGCCAAGGTTTCCAAAACACTGGGTACCACGCTGCGCATGACGGTTATCATCACCCTGCCGGCTGGCGCGGGCTTCATCATGCTCGCCGGACCGATTCTGCGCATGCTGTACTCGCAGGGAACGGAGCTTGGCGGTGTACTGATGGGTCTGCTCGGCTTTGCCGTACCGGCGGCGGCACTTGTGGCTGTCACCAACTCGACGCTGCAGGCGTTCGGCCGCATTGACCTGCCGCTTGTCTCGATGTTTGCAGGCGCGGTTGTCAAAATGCTCGGTGACTATTTTCTCATCGGCAATCCGGCACTGAATATCATGGGTGCGCCCATCAGTACGGCGCTCTGCTATTGGCTGATCGCGGTCATCAACCTGTTCCACATCAGGCGTTTGACGGGTTCGCTGCCGCCGATCGGAAAAACGGTCTGCCGTCCGCTGGCGGCCACCATCGGCATGGGTGCGGCGATTTTCATTGTGCAGCGCGTGCTGAACGGTGCGTTGAACGCGGCGCCCGGAACCATGCCTGACAAGCTGATCACGCTCGCGTGCATCGGCGTGGCGGTTGTCGTGTATGCCGTTCTGCTGCTCGCGCTCGGTGCAGTCGAGCGGGATGATGTTCTGCTGCTGCCCAAGGGCGAGAAAATCGCAGATATTTTACATCTAAAGTAATCAGGAAGTGCAAAAATGGTTGATTTTGAAATAAAGGATTGTTACAAGTTCGATGATCTGCTCCGCATTATGGAAATCCTGCGCGCGCCGGACGGCTGCATGTGGGACCGTGAGCAGGATCATCATTCTATCCGCCGCAACTTCATCGAGGAGACCTACGAGGTCTGTGAAGCCATCGACGACGAGGACACCGAGCACATGAAGGAAGAGCTTGGCGATGTTCTGCTGCAGGTGGTATTCCACACCCAGATGGAGAAGGAAAAGGGCACATTCGACATCGACGATGTGGCGGACGGCATCTGCAAAAAGCTGATCTTCCGTCACCCGCATATCTTCGGCAATGTCGAGGTCGCCTCGTCCGAGGAGGTCCTCAGGAACTGGGATGACCTCAAGCGCAAGGAGAAGCATCAGGAGACCGATACGCAGGCGCTCGAAAGCGTAGCAAAGAGCCTGCCGAGTCTGATCCGTGCAGAAAAGCTGCAGAAGAAGGCGGCAAAGGTCGGCTTTGACTGGGATAACGTGAAGGATGCACTTGACAAGGTGCAGGAGGAGCTTGACGAGGTCCGCCGTGCCATCGACGGTGACGGCGATCCGGAGGAGGAGATTGGCGACCTGCTGTTCGCGTCTGTCAACGTGGCGCGTCACCTGAAGATCGACCCGGAGGCTGCTGCCGAAAAGACCTGCAACAAGTTTGTCAGCCGCTTTGCGGAGATGGAGCGTCAGGCGACTGCCGCAGGCAAAAAGCTGGCTGACCTGTCCCTTTCCGAGCTGGACGCACTGTGGGACAGCGCAAAGCACGAGGAACACGCATAAGGAGCAAAACCATGAAGAAAAGCGAACTGGTGACGCTGGTCGCAGAAAAGACCGGCTTTTCCAAGAAGGATACCGAAAAGACGATCGACACCGTGTTTACCGCCATTGCGGATATCATGGCAGCCGGTGACAAGCTGCAGATCAGCGGCTTCGGCACGTTTGAGACCAAGGAGCGCGCAGCACGCACGGGACACAATCCGCGTACCGGCGAGGAGATCAATATTGCAGCGGCGACCATGCCGGTGTTCAAGCCGGGCAAAGTTTTGAAGGATAAGGTAGACGGAAACAAGTGAGATTAGACAAGTATTTGAAGGTATCCCGCCTGATCAAGCGCCGCACGGTGGCGAATGATGCATGCGATGCAGCGCGCATCACGGTCAACGGCAAGCCGGCCAAGGCTTCGTATCAGGTGAAGATCGGCGACGTGATCGAGATCGCATTCGGTCAGCGCACGATGAAGGTGGAAGTGCTGAATATCGCGGAGCATACGCTCAAGGCAGATGCGTCTGCGCTGTATAAGGAACTGTAAACCGAACATAATGTATCCCGCTCTCGCATATATTGCAGAGCGGGATACTTTTTTGCAGTCAGGAGGGGAGTTATATGGCGCAGGAGGAACGAAGCCGTGAAATGCCGCACAGTGTCATTCTGGAGGGGAGAGAGAAGCTGACGATTTCCGGTGTGACCGACGTGCACAGCTTTGATGAGGAACAGGTGCTGCTCGAAACCGTGCGCGGCATGCTGGTCGTGCGCGGTCAGGGACTGCATGTAGAGCGGCTGCAGCTCGAGGCCGGAGAACTGATCATTCAGGGTGAGATCGGCCTGCTTGAGTACGACGACAGCGTGCAGCCGCGCGACAGCCTGTTCCGGCGGATCTTCGGCGGGTGAGCGGCCATGCCGGTGTTTACGAACAGCCAGCAGGTCACACTCGTGCTGCAAAGCCTGCTGCTCGGCGTCGGGATCGGGGCGGTGTATGACATGCTGCGGGCACTGCGTCTGCATTTCCGGTGCGGATGGGCAGGGGTGGCGCTGCTCGATACGCTGTTCTGGGCGATCGTGCTGGCGGCCTTATTCGAGTTCGGGCTGATCGCGGCCGCCGGTCAGCCGCGCGGCTTTGTGCTTTTAACGGCGGCAGGCGGCGTGGGATTGTACCTTGCAGCACTGAGTGAAACCATGCTGGAAGTGCTTATGAGGCTCCTGCAGGTGCTTGCGAAGCTGAGACGCGCCGTATACGGCTTGCGGGTGCACTGTCAAACGGTGGTAAAACAGCGGTGCAGTCCGGTAAAAATTCGGTTTTTGACGAAAAAATTTGAAAAAGACTCTTTTCTTTTTCGCAAAAAAGGTATAAAATAAAACCTGTATCAGTCTGACGCGCAAGCAAACGATATGAGGTGAGCAGATGACAAGGCGCACGCGGATGATCCTTATCAGGGCAGCGGTAGTGGTGTTTCTGCTTTACGCGGTCGTCAATGTGGTAAACCTGCGCACGCAGATCAAGAGCAAGCGGGATGAACTCGCGTCTCTGACCCTGCGGGTGGAGGAATATCAGAAGGCGAACGAGACGCTCCGGCAGGAAATGCAAAGCGGCATTTCCGAGGAGGATATCGGAGAGATGGCGCGGACAGAACTGGGCTATGCGGAACCGGGCGAGCGTATTTTTGTAGATACGTCCAGCCGGTAAAAGGGAAATAATAACGGAGGCAAAACAGCTTATATGGATTTGGCAGTGGGAGCAATCGTAGAGGGCAAGGTAACCGGCATCACCAAGTTTGGTGCATTTGTTGCGCTGCCCGAAGGAAAGTCGGGTATGGTGCACATTTCGGAGGTCGCTTCGACTTTTGTAAACGACATCAAGGATTTCCTGCAGGAGGGCCAGCAGGTCAAGGTAAAGATCATCAATATTGATCAGGCAGGTCGTATCAATCTTTCGATCAAGAAGGCGCAGCCGCAGGAGCCGCGTCAGCCGAGACACGAACGCCGTGAGGGCGGCTTTGCGCCGCGTCAGCCGCGTTTCCAGCGTTCGTCCGCACCGCGCGGACGTGTGCAGCAGGCACCGAAGGACCCGTCCACGATGAGCTTTGAGGATAAGCTGAAGGCGTTTATGTCGGACAGCGAAAGCCGTCAGGCCGATGTGCGCCACGCAACCGATCGCAAGAACGGTTCGCGCCGCCGCAGATAAAGAAGAAAACCGAGGGAACCTCGGTTTTGCTTTTATATGCCGGTGCACGAAGCGTCGGCAGGGCTTTTCGGCACTGGCTGTCCGGTGCACATGAACTGCGTAAGCGTGTTCGCCCCCTGACGGGCGGTGCGTTTTTCGCTGAGATTCAGCGGGAGTTTGCCTGCCCGGCATAGCTTGTGCTGGAAAAGTAACGAAATCCTGCTTTTATGCAAAAAAAAGCGCGCTCTTCCTTGCGAAAGAGCGCCAAAAGTAGGATTGTGGGGATAAAGATATGAACGGTGCATGGCGGCTTTCCCAACCGCCATAATAAATATACCATAAATTACCACACTTGTCAACAGTTTTTGGAAGAGGTTTTCCATGAATCAAACACTGATCAAAAATATCAATATTTGGACGATGGACGAGCAGGATTCTCGCTTTTTCGGCTGGATTCTGCTTGAAAACGGCAGAATCACCTCGATGGGCGAGGGCGAAGCGCCGGACTGCGAAAACGTCATAGACGGCGAGGGCGGCGTGCTGACCCCCGGCCTTATCGACATTCACTCGCACATCGGTCTGTACGAGGACGGCCTCGGCTTTGAGGGCGCGGACGGCAACGAGGATACCGATCCGGCGACGCCGCATCTGCGTGCACTGGACGGTGTCAACCCGTTCGACCGCAGCTTCCGCGAGGCACTTGAGGCCGGTGTGACGGCTGCCGCAGTCAGCCCGGGCAGCGCAAACCCCATCGGCGGACAGATTGCGCTGCTCAAGACGGCAGGCCGCCGTGTGGACGACATGATTCTTAAAGCGCCGCTGGCGATCAAGTTCGCGCTGGGCGAGAACCCGAAGTCGGTCTATCACGACAAGGACGAAACGCCGGTCACGCGCATGGCGACCGCGGGCATCATCCGCGAGGAGCTGTACAAGGCGAAGGAGTATTTCTCACGCAAGGCGCGTGCGGAGAATGACCCGGATCAGGACGAGCCGGATTTCGACATCAAGATGGAAGCGCTGCAGCCGCTTCTCTGGGGCAAGGCTGAGGCACATTTTCACGCGCACCGTGCGGATGACATTTTCACCGCGCTGCGTATTGCGAAGGAGTTCGGTCTGCGGGCGGTTATCATTCACGGCACGGAGGCGCATCTTGTGGCCGACCTGCTGGCCGAGGAGCACGTTCCGGTGGTCAGCGGCCCGTACATGACCGACCGTTCCAAGCCGGAGATCCGCAACCTGTCGGATGCCGCGCCCGGACTGCTGTGCAAGGCCGGAATCGAAACCGCCATTACAGTCGATCACCCGGAAATTCCGCTGCGGCTGCTGCCGATGGCGCTTATGCTGGCGGTGCGTGCGGGTATGGATAAAACGGACGCGCTGCGCGCGGTCACATCGGTACCCGCGAAAATTGCGGGCATGCAGGACAGAATCGGCAGCCTGAAACCGGTTTGGATGCAGACTGTGTGCTGTGGAGCGGCGATCCGCTGGATATTGCAACCCAGGTGCAGGCTGTTTTTGTAAACGGCACACCGGAATATAGGAGGACAAAATGAGGACGATTGAGGTTTCGGAAGTAACCAGGCTGGTGCGTCAGCTGTGCATTGATGCCAACTACTATCTGCCCGCAGATCTGCGGCAGGCGTTCGTGGATGGTCAGAACGCGGAGGAGTCTCCGCTCGGCAAGACCATCTTCGGTGAAATGATCGCCAACTGCGACCTTGCACGCGAGAATAATGTGCCGGTCTGTCAGGATACGGGCATGGCGATCGTGTTCGCGGAGATCGGTCAGGACGTGCATCTGACCGGCGGCTCGTTCGAGGATGCAGTCACCGAGGGTGTTCGCCGCGGCTATATCGACGGTTATCTGCGCCTGTCGGTGGTCGGTGATCCGCTGCGCCGCGAAAACACGGGCGACAACACGCCGTGTATCCTGTACACCTCGGTCGTTCCGGGTGACAAGGTGAAGATCACGGTTGCACCGAAGGGCTTCGGCTCGGAGAATATGACCCAGATGAAGATGTTCACGCCTGCCGCTACCAAGGCGCAGATCGTGGATTTCATCGCGGATGCGTGCATCCATGCCGGCTCCAACCCGTGCCCGCCGATCGTTATCGGTGTCGGTCTGGGCGGCACGAGCGATAAGGCGGCATATCTCGCCAAGCGTGCGCTGCTGCGTCCGGTCGATCAGCACAACGCCGATCCGCTGTACGCCGAGATGGAGCAGCAGATTCTCGATAAGGTCAACGCATCCGGTGTCGGCCCGCAGGGACTCGGCGGTACGGTTACCGCTCTTGCGTGCGCGATTGAGCCATTCGGCACGCATATCGCCGGTCTGCCGTGCGTGGTTAATATTTCCTGCCACGTTACCCGTCACGCAGAGGGCGAGCTGTAAGCAACCTTGACAAGAAATTGTAAAACCTCTTGGGAAATATGCTGAACAAATTGTGAACTTCTGAAAAATTGTTGGACAAGTTGCATAGGTTGTGCTATACTGAAGATAGCAAAAACCCAATACCGTTTCCGCCACACCACGGCGGCCGCGGATAAAGCCATCAAAGGCGGTTCACGCCTGTTAGGAGATGATTTTATGAAGTTCACTATCGTCGAAAGAAAAATCAAGATCGAGGACGAGCTGCGTCAGTACGCACTGCGTAAGGTAGAGAAGCTGGATCGCTACTTCCAGCAGGATTCGGATACCACGCTTACATTCAGCGAGCTGCGCGGCAAGCAGACGGTCGAGATCACGGTGCGTCAGGTTGGTCTGGTTGTCCGCGCCGAGGAAACGACGACTGATATGTATGCTTCCGTAGACGGTGCCATCAGCAGTATCGAGCGCCAGATCCGCAAGCATAAGACCCGTCTGGAGAAGCGCCTGCGTGAGGGTGCATTCGACAAGATGGCAGAGCAGAAGGCCGCACTGACCGAGGAGGATTTCGATGTAGTACGCCGCAAGCGCTTCGACGTAAAGCCGATGAGCGTGGACGAGGCTATCCTGCAGATGAACCTGCTTGACCACCAGTTCTACTTCTTCCGCAACGCCGACAACGACAATATCCATGCCGTTGTTTACAAGCGTGCGGCAGGCGGTTACGGTCTGATCGAGGGCGAGGAGTAAAATCCGCGTCAAACAGTAAAAAAGTTGCATTACATAGGGACCGGCGGCGTTCTGCCGCCGGTTCTTTTCGGTTAAAAGGGGAAAACGAATGAATTTATGTGATATTGAGACAATCCGAGCGGTTCTGGGCCGTCACGGATTCCATTTTTCCAAATCGCTCGGACAGAACTTTCTGACGGACGAAAGCGTGCCGCGCCGCATTGCGGAGATGAGCGGCGCGGCCGAGTGCGGCAACGCGATTGAGGTCGGCCCGGGCATGGGCTGCCTGTCGGCGGAGCTGTGCCGGCGCGCGGATAAGGTCGTAGCGGTCGAGCTGGACCGTGCCCTCATGCCGGTTCTGGCAGAGACACTTGCGGATTACGATAACTTCGAGGTCGTGCACGGCGATGTGCTCGAAACCGACCTTGCCGCGCTCTGCAAGGAGAAATTCGGTGACGGAAAGGCGATCGCGTGCGCCAATCTGCCGTATTACATCACCACACCGGCGATTACGGCGCTGCTCGAGAGCGGCGCGTTCGAGCAGGTGACGGTCATGGTGCAGAAGGAGGTCGCGCAGCGCATCTGTGCAGAGCCGGGCACGGCGGCGTACTCGGCGTTCTCGATTTATGTGCAGTACCACGCTAAGGCGGAAATTTTGTTTGATGTTCCGGCGGACTGCTTTGTGCCCAGACCCAAGGTGGATTCGGCGGTGCTCAAGCTCGTGCCGCTCGACAAGCCGGCGGTTGAGACCAAGGACGAAAAGCTGTTCTTTTCCCTTGTGCGTGCAGCCTTCAATATGCGTAGAAAGACGCTCGTGAACGCGCTCGGTCCGGTGCTCGGCTCGTCGATGAGCAAGGAGGAGATCACCGCACTCGTAGAAGCAGCCGGTCTGGATGCCCGCGTTCGCGGTGAACGGCTGAGCCTTGCAGAGTATGCGAAACTGGCAGATCTCGCGGTGGAAAAACTCAGTAATTGAGAATTGAAAATGGAGAATTGAGAATTAGAGTGAAGAGTTTGTAAGATAAAGCGTGTTTGCAAAGAAATATTCGCAGGTGCCGTGCATAACAACGCGCAAACGAGTTGCGCAACACTGTTATCCCCCAGGGGACCCTCTCTTGCCCTTCGGGCAATTCACCTTGTGTTGCGCCTGCGGAGACTAAACCGCATGTGTAACAGCAAGGAATCTGGCACTGCGAAGAGGTAGAGAAATGGGCGGCCACGGGCCGCTCCTACGGAAGAAAAAATCCTCTGCCGTTCCCAAATTTCGGAGCGGTCACCGGTCTCTGGTCTGCGCCAGACGAACAAATAAAGGGAAACGGGAGTTAAGAGGGTAGAAACCGTAGGTGTCTACCCTCTTGTCCCCGCCGCGGATGCGGCGAACCTCCCCGCCAAAGGTTGGCGCCCATTCCCGCTGCTTTAGCAAGCAGATAAATCAAAATTACCCCCACCCTGTGGACAAAAGAAAAAAGCCTGCACATGCAGGCTTTTTCTCATACCACAATGGCTCTCGGCGGCACCGGCGAGGAAAACACGATCTGTGTTTCGGTCTTGCCGAATTTTTGCAGACGTCCGATAAAGCCGTCCAGCTCCTGCGTCGAGGCGAACGACACCTTGATCAGCATGGAGTAGTTGCCGGTCACGCAGTTGCACTCGAGCACATTCGAGCACGCAGCAATGAACGGATAAAATTCCTCTTTCTGGATGGGCTGCATATCCAGATGAATGTACGCGAGAATGTGATGGCCAAGCTGCAGCGGGTCCAGATCGAGCGTATACGCACGAATAACGCCCTGTTTTTCCAGCCGCTCAATACGCGCGGAAACCGCAGGGGAGGAAAGGCGAACCTCACCTGCAAGGGCCTTGATGGGGGTGCGGGCGTTCTTTTGCAGCAGCCGCAAGAGCTTCAGATCAATTTCGTCCATGGGGCAAATAGCCCTCCTTATCCTGAAAATAAAAACAGGAGTCCGACCCGCCTTCGCGGGACGAACTCCTTTGTTCACTGTTTATTATAAAGCACGACCGGGTTGTTGTCAAATAAAATAAGCCTTCGGACAAAAGTTTTTATACATCCGAGTCGGTGATGACCTTGAATTCCATCCAGTCCGGCGTTGCGGAAACGTAAATGGTATCCTCGTCAATGAACACAAAATCCCGGTTATCGCTGAAATTGGACTGGTTGTTTTCGGTCGGAACATCGTTTCGGTTTGCCGTTTTCGAGGTGATCGAACCGTCAGGCGTTCCGCAGAACGGCTCGGAAGGCAGGTTTCCGGTCTCCTGATACAGCTTGCCATCCACCATGACCATCCGCGGTACGGTGGCATCCTGCTCGAACACGATCCACTGGTTATCAATCAGCACCTCGATATGGTCGTCTATGCGCTGATAGCCGTAGCCCGTGCCGAAGTTGGACTGGCCGTTCTCGGTGGGCGCGTCCGTGCCGTTCGCCGTCTGCGAGGTGATCTCGCCGTCCATGTTGCCGCAGCGGCCATCGACCGTGCTGACCTCACCGGTAGACTGATACAGCGTGTTATCCACCATCACCATCATGGGTGCATCCGCGACCGGCTTCTGCTCGGTGGTATCCGGCAGGGCAGCTGCGTCATCCGTGCTCTGGCTGCCGATTTCGGCTTCCGCATTTTTCGGCTCGGCATTGCCGCAGCCGGTCAGCAGCAGCGCCAGAAGTGCAAGAAGCATTGCTAAAGTACGTTTTGTCATAAAAAACACCGCCTTTCGTAACTCTGATAGTATAGACGAAAGACGGCGTAAAAAGTTCCGTATAAAATTATTTTTTCTTTTTCGGTTTTGCCCAGCCAGATTTTTTACCCTGATTCGGCTTGCCCTGTGTCGGACGTTTGCCGTTCGGTGTACTGTGCTTGCCGTTATTAGGCGCAGAATGACGGCGGTCGTTATTCTGCTGTCTGCCGCCGTTGGACACGCCGTGGCGGCTGACGCTGTGCTGCTTGCTGCCCGGAATCCGCTGGTCGCTGCTTCTGCCCGGACGAATGAGACATTCCTTGCCGAAGCCGATGAGATCCTCACGGTGCGCCTTTTTGAGCGCGGCAATGACGATCGGGCGTTTGTCCGGTCGGCGCCACTGCAGGAGTGCACGCTGCATGGCCTTGTCCTCGGGCGTTTTCGCCACGAAAACCGGCTTCATGGTGCGCGGATCAATCTCGGTGTAGTACATCGCGGTGGACAGCGTACCCGGCGTGGGATAAAAATCCTGCACCTGCTCGGGCATGTAGCCGACGCGGTTGAGATACTGCGCGAGCATGATGGCGTCATCAAGCGTTGCACCCGGATGCGAGCTCATCAGATAGGGCACAAGATACTGCTTGCGGCCCAGCTTTTCGTTGATGCGGGCATACCGCTCGCGGAACTGCTCGTACACCTTGAAGGACGGCTTGCCCATGTAGTACAGGGCGTTATCGCTCATGTGCTCCGGCGCGACCTTCAGCTGACCGGAGATGTGGTGCTCGACCAGTTCGCGGAAGAACGCATCGTTCTTCTCGGCCATCATGTAGTCGTAGCGCAGACCGGAGCGGACGAACACCTTCTTGACACCCTCGATGTGGCGCAGCTCACGCAGCAGTTCGAGGTAATCCGTGTGGTCGGCCTCGATGTTCTGACAGGTGGTGGGGAACAGGCAGCGCTTGTCCTTGCAGCAGCCGTATTTCTCCTGCTTTTTGCAGGCCGGAAAGCGGAAATTCGCGGTCGGGCCGCCGACATCGTGGATATAGCCCTTGAATCCGGGCATTTGGGTGATCTTTTTTGCTTCCTCGATCACGCTCTCGTGGCTGCGGACCTGAATGTAGCGTCCTTGATGGAACGCGAGCGCGCAGAAGTTGCACGCGCCGAAGCAGCCGCGGTTGTGGATGATGGAGAACTGTACCTCCTGAATGGCGGGCACGCCGCCGAGCGCCTCGTAGGACGGATGATAAGTTCGCATATACGGCAGCGCGTAAACATGGTCCATCTCCTCCGTGGTCAGCGGCTTTGCGGGCGGGTTCTGCACAAGGATGCGCTTGCCGTGCCGCTGGAGAATCGCCTTGCCGCGCACGGCATCCTGTTCGTCGTACTGGATTTTGACCGAACGGGCGTAGTCTGGCTTGCTGGCGCAGACATCCTCGTACGAGGGACATTCGACCGCATCATACTCCAGATCGTCCGTATCATGCACCATATAGGCCGTGCCGCGGACTCCCTTGCACGCGTCTGCGCCCTTTTTGCCGTGCTTGAGGTTGTTTGCCAGCTCAACGACCGAGTGCTCGCTCATGCCGAACATCACGCCGTCCGCGCCGGTGGATTCCAGAATGGACGGCATAACACGGTCAGCCCAGTAATCGTAGTGCGCAAATCGGCGCAGACTGGCTTCAATGCCGCCGAGATAGACCGGCGTTTCCGGAAAGGCGCGCCGCGCAAGCATGGAATAGACGGTTACCGCACGGTCCGGCCGCTTGCCGCCCACACCGCCCGGCGTGTATGCATCGTCCGAACGGCGCTTTTTCGCCGAGGTGTAATGCGCGACCATCGAGTCGATGTTGCCGCCGTTGATGAGCACCGCGTAGCGCGGACGGCCCATTTCGAGGAAGTCGTGCTCATCGCGGAAATCCGGCTGGCTGAGGATAGCGACCTTGTAGCCTGCATCCTCCAGCACGCGTGAAATGATCGCCGTGCCGAACGACGGATGATCGACGTACGCATCGCCGGTGACGATGAGAAAATCGCAGTAATACCATCCGCGATCGGCCATATCTTGTTTGGAAATAGGGAGAAAACCGTTCATATATACCTCTTTGGCTTTACAAGGTGAAAATTATAGGTTACAATAAAAATACGGGTAATCCGGCAAAAGATGTTGAAGACGGTTGACCATACTCCCTGAAGGGAGGTGGTATTGTGGATCAGATTCTGCAGATTATTACATTGATCATTCTGCTTGAAATCGTTAAAACCATAAAAAAATAACCGTCCTCGGCCAAAGGTAACGGTTATTTTTTCAACAAAATAATTGAACCCAGGTCAACCGTCTTCTGCCGGATTGCCCTTTTCTATCTATAAGTATAGCAAATCTGCGGTAAAAGTCAAGCCGCAGAGCACGGAAATGTTTTGCAAAATAAAAAATAACCGCCCTCGCCCAAGGTAACGGTTATTTTTTCGCAAATAAGGTATACGGTTATTCTGCAAAAACTCAGTTATCCAGATAGAACTGAACCAGCTCCTGCATGAGTTCGTCGCGGTCGATCTTGCAGATCAGGCTGCGGGCATTGTTGTGGTTGGTTATGTAAGTCGGGTCCTCAGAGAGAAGATAGCCGACGATCTGGTTGATCGGGTTGTAGCCTTTCTCCTTGAGCGCATCATACACAGTGGTAAGCGTGCGCTTCATCTCCTTGTTGGACTCGTCTACCAGACTGAATTTTCTCGTTCCGTCAAGCATATTTGGTTCTCCTTTCCGATCCTACCTGTCGGTGTTTATCGTTACTTACAGCATAATACAAAAAGCAGAAAAAGTAAAGCCTTATCCGCGCAAAACTCGCATGAAAACTTTTTCCGCCTGTGGCATACACTGTATGGCGATGGAAAAGGAGACGGTGTTTTACGAGCTGTAATTTTCCAGCAGCCGCGCCAGCTCCTCTGCATTATCGAGTGTAATGCCGTCCGCAAGCGCTTGCTGCTCGGCGGATGGCAGCGTGCGCGTGTCGATGCCTGTGCGCAGGACCGAGCCGTCGCTCTGCCGGATGACAAGCCGGTCGTTTTCGCTCTGCACCGTATAGGTAATCGATGCGCTCGCCGGAACGGCCGGCGAAGCCAGAAGCGCACGTCCGGCCAGAACCAGACTGATCATTGCTGCAAGACACGCCAGCGCGGCGAGCTGTGTGCGCCGCCGCGCCTGCTGCATAGCAAGCAGATAAAAACCCTGCATCATAGTCAAAACTCCTTCACTCAGTGGGACTTGCTTTGAGTATTCCCACAAAAATACGGTCTATTCTAAAAGCAGCGTAAAAAATGTTTGGAATTTGCAAAGTCCTGTGGTATAATGCTATCAGAGTGCCTATTACCTCGGCAGTAAGCTGCCGGAAGAAAATCGGCACAGGCAGCTATTGTACAA
Organism: Butyricicoccus sp. OF10-2; assembly: GCF_003481925.1. Taxonomy (NCBI): domain Bacteria; kingdom Bacillati; phylum Bacillota; class Clostridia; order Eubacteriales; family Butyricicoccaceae; genus Butyricicoccus; species Butyricicoccus sp. OF10-2. Next base: position 247,622 of record NZ_QUMC01000001.1, read on the forward strand.
TTCATTTAGCCTTATAAGACGGTAATACCGATGAATTTTACGGTATTGCCAACAATACACGGTGCTTCAAAAAAACAAGACCGTGTGCGGGAACAAATAGGACGTGTTCTTCGTCTTACCCGACAGGACCCTGCGGTGCATATCGTAGGGCAAGGAGGAAAACAAATTGGCAACTGGCAATCAAAAAGGAACGGGAATCGGACATCTGTTCTCCCGCATACTGATTACACTGGTATTGATCGGTGTGCTGTGCGGCTGCTTCTGCGGTATTGCGTTTGCGCTGTATGTACACATCTATATCAATCCGTCCGCGCAGGAAACTGCGGTGGAGATCAGCAAGGGACTGGGTCTGAATCTGAATTCATTCATCTATGCTAAGGAATCGGATTCTGATGAATACAAGCTGTACGAAACCATCAAGGGCAAGGAAAACCGTGAATGGGTGGACAGCGACAAGATTCCGGATACCCTCAAGAACGCAGTCGTTGCAATCGAGGACGAGCGCTTTTACAAGCACCACGGTGTAGACTGGGTGCGCACGATCGGTGCGGTCAAGGGCTGGCTGCTCGGCGGCACGCAGTACGGCGGCTCGACGATAACGCAGCAGCTGATCAAAAACATCACGGCTGATAACGATTACTCGGTAAAGCGCAAGGTAAACGAGATTTTCCGCGCGTTTGCACTCGAGAAAGAGATTGACGACAAGGACCGTATTCTGGTCATGTACCTGAACACGATCTATCTGGGCTACAACAGCTACGGTGTGCAGACTGCGGCGATGCAGTACTTTGACAAGGATGTATCGCAGCTGGATCTGGCAGAATCCGCCGTACTGGCAGGTCTTACCAACAACCCGTCGATTTACGACGTTTATAACCATCCCGAAAAGGTAAAGAAGCGTCAGGAGACCATCCTTGCACAGATGCTCGATCAGAAGATGATCTCGCAGGAGGAGTATGAGGCTGCCGTAGCAGAGGAGCTTAACTACCGCCCCTACGAGGAGTATCAGCAGGAGATCAAGTCCACCTACAGCTACTTCACCGATGAAGTTATCAAGGACGTGATCAACGACCTGATGACCGAAAAGGGATATTCCCGTCTGGTTGCGGAGAACATGGTTTACTCCGGCGGTCTGAACATCTATGCGACCATCGACACCAAGGTGCAGAATGCACTCGATGAGGTCTGGGCTAACGCAGATAATTTCCCGAACACCGAGAAGTACGGCGAAATCCCGCAGAGTGCCATGGTCATCACGGACAAGCAGGGCAATATCGTTGGTATTGCCGGCGGCCGCGGTGAAAAGACCAGCAGCCGTGGTTTCTCCTATGCGTCTGACGCACGCCGTCAGCCGGGTTCTTCGCTCAAGCCGCTCTCGGCTTACGGACCGGCGATGGATAACGGCATCGTCACGCCGGACAGCACGATTTATGATCGTGCGCTCATGGAGGATGAAGAGGGCAATCCGTGGCCGATGAACGACGGCAAATATCCGACCGGCCGTCAGCTGACCATTAAGGAGGGCATGACCCGTTCGCTCAATACGGTCTCTGCACAGCTTCTCAAAACGCTGACACCGCAGGTATCGTTTAACTTTTTGACCCAGCAGCTTGGCTTTAAGCTGGTAGACAGCCGCACCAACGAGGATGGTACCGTGCAGTCGGATATCGACCTTGCACCGTTGGCGCTTGGCGCACTGACGGACGGTGTTACCGTTCGTGAGATGGCGGGCGGTTTCTCGACCTTCATCAATGATGGCGTTTGCGGCGGTACCCGCACCTACACCAAGGTGACGGACAGCGAAGGCAACACCGTAATGGAGAATACACCCAACACGGATAAGGGCTTTACCAATGTCCGCACGGATTATTATATGCTCGACTGTCTGCAGAACGTTACCGCACACGGTACCGCCTACGGCATTCAGCTTGACGGTGTAGAAACCGGCGGCAAGACCGGTACCACCACCTCCAATACCGATATCTGGTTCTGCGGCATCACGCCGAAGTATTCCGGTGCGGTATGGGTAGGCTACGAGCATAACTACCGTCTGGACGGCCTGTACGGCCGCAATGCGGCGAATATCTGGCTGGCCGTTATGCAGAAGGTGCATGCGGGTGATTCCGGTCTGGTATTTGACTCGCATCCGCAGGATTTCGAGGAAGTCACCTACTGTATGGATACCGGTCTGCTGGCATCCGGTGCGTGCCGCGCTGCGGGACGTGCTGCAACCGGCCGATTCTGGAAGGGCAAGGCTCCGACCGAGACCTGTAGTCATCAGAATATCGAAAACAAGTATGATTTCGAGAGCATGGGCGTAGATAATTATTACTACGACGATGAAGAAGATGACAGCGATTCGGACAGCAGCTCTTCGGATACCGGCACCGGCAATGAGGATTCCGGTGACGGCGGATCGTATGACAGCGGCGACAGCGGCGATTCCGGTGACGACAGCGGAGACGGCGGTGACAGCGGAGACGATTCGGGCGACAGCGGCGATTCCGGTGGCGACAGCGGAGACAGCGGAGACAGCTCGGAGGATCCGGAAGCATAAAGCCGAATTGTTCGGCACAAACTGAAAACTGAAAATCGTTCAGCGCCGCACAAGGCCGCACAAGTCGGGGCGTTAGCGGTGCCTTGAACCCGCAATCCGCTTCAGCGGGGACTATGCGGGTAACAAGGAGCACACATGCGGCGAGGCAGCCACTCACAGGGCGATGAGGGACCGGTACTGCGCAACGGAGGACTGTGAACCATGTCAGGCGGGGAACCGAGCAGCATTAAGCAGAAACCATCGTGTGCCGCAGATCTGCCGATTCTGAGCCCGAAATGCGGAAAGGCAGCCGGGTGTGTGTATTCGAATTACCTGTGTGCGGTCTTGTGGGGCGCTGAACGAATCTCGATTGAAACCACGCTTTCGATCGAAGGGGATATGCCGAGCCTGCGGCTCGGACAAATCCCGGCGGGACAAAAGTTCCTCCCGATGGTCGAAACTTTTGCTCCGTCTTGCATAAAAACCCACGCACATGTCGCGGGTTTTTATGAACATTCCGGCGTTGCCGAAATGTTCTATTGAATGGCGGACAAAGTCCGCGAGAGGACGCTTTGAGGCGGGCTTACGCCCGCCTCTTTATTTATTGAGGGGAGGATTTTCGTAATGTATCAGGCTTTATACCGCAAATGGCGGCCGCAGACGTTTGCGGATGTGATCGGGCAGCAGCATGTCACAGACACGCTGCGCGCGCAGCTGCAGTCCGGACGTTTGAGCCATGCATATCTGTTTACAGGCACGCGCGGCACCGGCAAGACCACCTGTGCGAAGATCCTCGCGCGCGCAGTCAACTGCGAGCATCCGGTGAACGGCGATCCGTGCAACGAGTGTGCGGCGTGCCGCGGCATTCTGGACGGCTCGGTGCTGGACGTGACCGAGATTGACGCGGCGTCCAACAATGGTGTGGACAATATCCGCGACCTGCGCGATGAGACGCGCTACACGCCTGCACAGGTTCGCAAGCGCGTGTTCATCATCGATGAGGTACACATGCTGTCCATCGGTGCGTTCAATGCGCTGCTCAAAACACTCGAGGAGCCGCCGGAGCACGTTCTGTTCATTCTGGCTACCACCGAGCTGCACAAGGTACCTGCGACCATTCTGTCGCGCTGTCAGCGGTTCGATTTCCGCCGGATCGGTGCGGAGGATATTGCCCGCCGGCTGTTGGATGTTGCGGCAGGTGAGGGCATTGCGCTGACCGAAGGTGCGGCACGCCTGATCGCTCGGCTGGCGGACGGCGCCATGCGAGACGCGCTTTCCATGCTCGACCGTGCGGCGGCAGCCGGTGCGGTGGACGAGAAAACGGTCACGGCGGCGCTTGGCGTCATGGGTCAGGACGATGGCATTCGCCTGGCCGAGCACCTGAAAACGGGTGATCTCGCGGCGGCGGTCGGTCTGCTGGACGAATATTACAACGCAGGCCGTGATCTGGCGTCCGTATATGATCAGATGCTTGGCCTGATCCGCGATGCACTGCTGGTCAAGACCAGCAAGACCGACGTTTCCGCGCTTATTTCTCCGGCGTACAGCGTAAAGACGCTGCAGGCGCTGTGTGACGGTCTGGCGTCGTCCACGCTCATCGCGTGGAGCCGCATTATCAGCGATTCGCTCGACCATATGCGCACGGCAGCCAACCGCCGCGTTGAGGCTGAGCTGTGCGCGGTGCGGCTGTGCAGTCTGGGGGCTGACAGCTATGACACGCTCGGCGGGCGTGTAGAAGCGCTCGAGGAAAAGCTGAAGAACGGTGTTCCGGTGCAGATGATGCCTGCAGCAGCAGCGCAGCAGGCAGGCGATGTGCCGCCTCCGCCGAGTGACGATGATGCACCGCCGCTTCCGGACGACGAGGATGCGCCTGACTGGGCGCGAGAGGAAGACGGGACCGCAGACACGCCTAAGCAGGAAGTGACGCTGTGGAGCCAGTGGCAGCCGCTGCTCGAAGCGCTGACCGGCAAGATCAACATCGGCGCACACACCAATATCAAGCTGAGCGCGAAAGGCGTGCTCGAGGACAACGCGCTCGTCATTCTCTGCGAGGACAAAATGACGGCCATTCTCGCGGCAAAGGAGCCGACCATTTCGGTCATCCGGGAGCAGGCGGCCAAGCTGAACGGTGCACCCATCAAGGTCAAGGTGCGCGAAGCGGGCGAGGAGCTTGTTGTGAAAAAAAATATCGCAGTCGATGAACTGATCGACCGCGCTAAATCAATGGATATTCAAGTGAAACAGCTTTAAGGAGGACTTTTATTATGGCAAAGGGTAAGGGTTTCGGCGGCTTCGGCGGTGGCATGAACATGCAGGCGATGATGAAGCAGGCACAGAAGATGCAGGAGAGCATGCTCAAGGCGCAGGAGGAGATCGCGCAGATGGAATCCACCGGCACGGCAGGCGGCGGCATGGTTACCGCGACTGTAACCGGCACTTCCACGCTCAAGAGCATTGCAATCAAGCCGGACGTTGTTGATCCGGACGACATCGACATGCTGCAGGATCTGGTCGTTGCAGCGGTCAACGAGGCGCTCAAGGCGGCTTCCGACAAGTCGCAGAGCCAGATGTCCGCGATTACGGGCGGCATTGGCGGCGGTCTGGGCGGTCTGCTGTAATGGAGCTTTTTGCACCGCCGGTCGAACGGCTGATCGAGGAGTTTGCAAAGCTCCCGGGCATTGGCCAGAAGACCGCACAGCGGCTGGCGTTTCATGTGCTCGACCTGCCGAAAGAGGATGCCGAGCGGTTTGCGGATGCCATCCGTGAAGCAAAAGCCAAGACGTTCACCTGCAAGCGCTGTCAGAATCTGACGGACAGCGAGATCTGTCCGATCTGCTCGGACAAGACGCGCAACCAGAAGGTGATCTGCGTGGTGGCAGAGCCGCGCGATGTAATCGCGTTCGAGCGCACGAAGGAGTACAAGGGTCTGTATCATGTGCTGCACGGCACGCTGTCTCCGATGGGGCACGTCGGACCGGACGACATCCGTATCCGTGAGCTGGTCAAGCGTGTGGCGGAGGAGGAGACCGAGGAGGTTATCCTCGCCACCAATCCGGACACCGAGGGCGAAGCCACGGCGATGTACATTTCGCGGCTGCTGCAGCCGTTCGGCATCAAGATTACGCGGCTGGCGTATGGTATTCCGGTTGGCGGGCATCTGGAGTTTGTTGATGAGGTGACGCTGACCCGTGCACTGGAGGGGCGAAAGGAGCTGTAATGGCTTCTTTGCAGCCTTATGGGCGGTTCGGCTGAATCGAATCGGTGCAGCTGGTCCAGCTGGGTGGTCCAAAAGGATAGACACCAAGGTTTGCCCGTAGGCCACTAAACCTTGTTCCCGCGCCGTGCGCGGATTAAACGAGTACTATCCTCTTGGGACTCCAGTTTCCTGTTGTTTGTTAGCCTGACGCAAATCAGAGACCGGCGACCGCTTCGAAAAGGGGAACGGGAGTAAGAGGGTAGAAACCGTAGGTGTCTACCCTTTTGCCCCGATGCGGCGGGTGCCGCATCTTTCGTTCTACCTTTGAAAAAGGTAAAAAAACAGGAACAGCCGAACTTTCGTCCGGCTGCTCCCGCAATAAAAGGTAGGATAGAGAGTAGAAAGCAAGAACATGTGGGGGGATCTTACGCTTTCCACGTCATTTATAATACTGGTGAATTGTGAACATTCTGTGTACATTCTACAACAATATTAGATTTTTGATAGATCGGGAGGAAAAAGTCTGTGGCAGACCTGAAAAAAGAAATTGAAAATCGGCGCACATTTGCAATCATTTCGCATCCTGACGCCGGTAAAACCACCATTACGGAGAAGTTTTTGCTCTACGGCGGAGCCATTCAGGAGGCCGGCATGGTCAAGGGCAAGAAAAACAGCCGTCATGCGGTTTCCGACTGGATGGAGATCGAGAAGCAGCGCGGTATTTCTGTAACGTCCTCGGTGCTGCAGTTCCGCTATGAGGGCAAGTGCATCAATATTCTGGATACCCCGGGTCATCAGGACTTCTCGGAGGATACCTACCGCACGCTGATGGCGGCTGACTCGGCGGTGATGGTCATTGACGCCTCCAAGGGCGTCGAGGCACAGACCCGCAAGCTGTTCAAGGTCTGCGCGATGCGCGGCGTGCCGATCTTCACCTTTATCAACAAGATGGACCGTGAGGCACGCGACCCGTACGAGCTGCTCGAGGACATCGAGAATGAGCTGGGCATCGGCACCTATGCGGTAAACTGGCCGATCGGCTCGGGCAAGCGCTTCAAGGGCGTGTACGACCGTATGGACGATGAGGTTATCGCGTTTGAGGGCGCGGATTTTCGCCACGAGGTCAAGGCGCAGCGCCTGTCGATCGACGATCCGATCCTCGAGGGTCTGCTGCCCGAGGATCAGTACCAGACGCTGATCGACGATGTGGAGCTGCTCTCCGGTGCAGGCGATGAGTTTGATCTCAAGGCTGTGCACGAGGGCAAGCTGTCGCCGGTGTTCTTCGGTTCCGCGCTGACTAACTTCGGCGTTGAGCCGTTCCTGAAAAAGTTCCTGCAGATGACGCCGCCGCCGACCGCGCGTACCGCTGACATCGGTGTGATCGACCCGTTCGACCCGCATTTCTCCGCGTTTGTGTTCAAGATTCAGGCGAACATGAACAAGGCGCACCGCGACCGTGTTGCGTTCATGCGTATTTGCTCCGGCAAGTTTGAGCGCGGTCAGGACGTGCTGCACGTTCAGTCCGGCAAGAAGATGGTGCTTGCCGCACCGCAGCAGCTGATGGCACAGGACCGCTCTATCGTCGATGAGGCGTATGCGGGCGATATTATCGGTATTTTCGATCCGGGCGTGTTCTCCATCGGTGATACCGTGTGCGATCCCAAGCATAAGTGCGTGTTCTCCGGCATCCCGACGTTCGCACCCGAGCTGTTTGCCGTTGTCCGCCAGAAGGATACGCTCAAGCGCAAGCAGTTCGTCAAGGGCGTCGAGCAGATTGCACAGGAGGGCGCCATCCAGATCTTCCGCGAGCCGAATGCCGGTATGGAATCGGTTATCGTCGGCGTTGTCGGCGTGCTGCAGTTTGAGGTGCTCGAGTACCGTCTGAAGAACGAGTATAACGTTGAGATCATCCGCGAAAACCTGCCGTATGAGCACGTTCGCTGGGTTGAGAATGACGAGGAGGACTTCGACATCAAGAAGCTCCAGCTCACGAGCGATACCAAGATCGTCGAGGATCTCAAGGGCAATAGCCTGCTGCTGTTTACCTCGCCGTGGAATATCACCTACGCAACCGACCATAACGAGAACCTGCGACTTGCGGATTTCTCGGAAAACGCGTAAAACAAGGAAAAGACCGCCTTACGGCGGCCTTTTTTTGATGATGTGCGATAAGGTGCCCGGGAGGGATGGACTCGGCGCACCGAATGAAACGATTGGTACATATTATCCCGTAGGGGAGCACAGTGTGCTCCCACGCAATGTAAAATTGAACGTGTTTTGGGCGAACAATGTTCGCCCCTACGGCTGTATATCTGCAAATGGCCCGCAACGGTGCGCCGAGTCGGCACACCCTACGGTTAAGCGATATCGTATGGTTTGATACTTTGCCGGGTCATTTTTAGCAAACAATAAAAGAGCACCGGAATCGAAATTCCGGTGCTCTTTTATTGCGGTAGCCCTTACAGGCAGCGCCTGTCAAGGGCGTCCCTCGATTGAAAGGGCTGCGCCCTTTCAATCGAAAATCAGCATACGCCCTGAGCCAGCATAGCGTCAGCGATCTTCTCGAAGCCGCCGATGTTAGCGCCCATAACAAGGTTGTCCTTGTGGCCGTACTTCTCAGCTGCAGTGATGCAGGTGTGGAAGATGTTAACCATGATGTCGTGCAGACGCTGGTCAACTTCCTCGAAGGTCCAGGACAGACGCAGGGAGTTCTGGCTCATTTCCAGACCGGAGGTAGCTACGCCGCCTGCGTTAGCAGCCTTTGCCGGGCCGAAGAATACGCCGGCTGCCTGGAATGCTGCAACAGCCTCCGGGGTGGACGGCATGTTAGCGCCCTCAGCTACAAACTTGCAGCCGTTGGCGATCAGAGCCTTTGCGTTCTCCTCGTTCAGCTCGTTCTGGGTTGCGCACGGCAGAGCGATGTCGCACTTTACGCCCCACGGACGCTGACCCTCGGTGTAGGTGCTGCCCGGAACGCGCTCAGCGTACTCCTTGATGCGGCCGCGCTTAACTTCCTTGATGTCCTTAACAACATCCAGGTTGATGCCGTTCGGATCGTAGATGAAGCCGTTGGAGTCGGACATGGTAACAACCTTAGCGCCCAGCTGGGTAGCCTTCTGGCAAGCGTAGATTGCAACGTTGCCGGAACCGGAGATTGCAACAGTCTTGCCCTCGAACGAAGTGCCCTTGTATGCGAGCATTTCCTTCATGTAGTAGCACAGGCCGTAGCCGGTAGCCTCGGTGCGGGCCAGAGAGCCGCCGTAGGACAGGCCCTTGCCGGTCAGAACGCCGGTGTACTCGTTGCGCAGACGCTTATACTGACCGAACATAAAGCCGATCTCACGGCCGCCAACACCGATATCGCCGGCCGGTACGTCGGTGAACTGACCGATGTGCTTGCACAGCTCGGTCATGAAGGACTGGCAGAAACGCATGATTTCAGCATCGGACTTGCCCTTCGGGTCGAAGTCGGAGCCGCCCTTGCCGCCGCCCATCGGCAGAGTGGTCAGGCTGTTCTTGAAGCACTGCTCAAAGCCGAGGAACTTGATAACGGATGCGTTAACAGAGGGGTGCAGACGCAGACCGCCCTTGTAGGGGCCGATTGCGGAGTTGAACTGTACGCGGAAGCCGCGGTTAACCTGAACCTTGCCCTGATCGTCAACCCACGGTACACGGAACATGAACATGCGCTCCGGCTCTACGATGCGCTCCATGATGCCGTTCTTCTCGAGCTCCGGACGAGCTTCAACAACCGGCTCAAGGCTCTCAAGAACCTCGTAAACTGCCTGCTGGAACTCCGGCTCATTCGGGTTGCGCTTCTGTACGGTTTCGTACACGCCCTGCAGATAAGAATTGGTAAGTGCCATTTTTATTGTCCTCCTTACATTCTATACCACTCGCTTAACTTTCGTAAGTAATCCGAGTGGAATGCTTTTATATTTGGTGACGGTTCTATTATATAGCAATTTTTTTGCATATGCAATACTTTAGCACGATAAAATTATACAGTTTTTTAGGCCGAAAAACCTATGGATATTGGCAATCTGACTTGATATAATAAAGTAAAAGAAGGAGGCAACAGCCATGGCAAACAGCTTTGACCGTATATATGCAGTGGTGAAGAAAATTCCGCGCGGAACGGTGGCCAGTTATGGGCAGGTCGCGCTGCTCGCGGGCAATCCGAGATGGGCGCGCGTCGTTGGCTACGCGCTGCATGCCAATCCCGATCCGGAGGGTATTCCGTGCTACCGCGTGGTGACGAAAGACGGACGAACGTCACCGGCGTTTGCGTTCGGCGGCGCGGATATCCAGCGCGCACTGCTCGAAGCGGACGGCATCGAGTTCACCAAGGACGGCCGCGTGGATATGGCGAAATACGGCTGGACAGGATTAGGGTAACACCGCACAATTAAACTGCGGCGCTTTACGGAAATTTTGTGCTCTGACGTCGTTGTGCTTTCACGGTAATACACAAAGTATTACCGCAAAATCACGCATAGTCAGACCGCAAAATTTACTCGTAAATCGCTCTTGTTCAATTATGTGGTATTACCCTGACTTGACAAATCCGGTCGTGCGGTGCTATGCTTGCGCCAAAGGAGTGACACGCATGATCGACATCGAAAAGCTGACCGCGCTCGCCATCGCGTATGACGCAGGCGACGCAAAACGGATTCAGCACTTTATAAAGGTATACGCATACAGCCGCCTGCTCGGGCGCAGGGAAGGTCTGGATGAGCAGAAGCAGAATGTACTGGAAGCTGCAGCCGTTCTGCATGATATCGGCATCCACGAAGCCGAACGGAAGCACGGCTCGAGCGGCGGACACTGGCAGGAGATGGAAGGTCCGGCGGTCGCGGCTCCCATGCTGCAGCAGTGCGGCGCAGATGAGCGGGAGAGCGAGCGCGTGCAGTGGCTCATCGCGCATCACCATACCTATACCGCCGGAGAGGAAAAAGATTTCCGTATTCTGCTTGAAGCGGATTCCTTGTCAACGCCTACGAGGACGGCATGACGGCGGAGCAGTGTAAAACCGCGAAAGACCGCGTGTTCCGAACCGAAACCGGCAAGCAGTATCTTGAAGAAATGTTTCTCAAACCGACACATCAGGCGAAATAATGGAGAATGGAGAATGAACCAGATGGTTTTTCATTCTCCATTTTTTCATTTTATTGGTGCAAATCAGAGAGAAACGGCGGGGTGAGGGCACCCCGCCCTACGGATATGATATGTAAATAGTACAAATGAATGGAATTCGTAGATGTTGGGCGCAATAACGTGTAACCGAGTTGCACGGCACTGTCATGCCGCGCCTGCGTAGAGTAGCCGGTATGTGTAGTAGAAAGGTATCTAGCATTGCGTAGAGGTAAAGTAATGGACGCGCAATGCGCGCCCCTACAAAGGGATAACCCGACTGCCGTTCTTCTTTTCGCAGCGGTCGCCGCTCTCCGATTTTCGCCGTGCTATGTTTAGGAAACGGGTGATTCACAAGAGGGTAGAAACCTTGGTGTCTACCCTCTTGTGCCCCTGCCGGGTAGGCAAGATTCCTCTCGCTTCTCAAGCGACCACTTCACGAAATGTGAACATTTCGTGAAACTCGTTGACATTGCCGAATGACGGTGTATAATATGTTAGCAAGCTAACAGTAAGGAGGCTAACAATGAATTGCTGTGACCATAATGAATGCTGCGCTCACTCGGACGACCGCATCGGTGCAGAAATCGGTATGCTGCATAATCTGCTTCGGCGGCAGATGGCGTGTATGACCGAAAAGACTGTGAATGCAGCGAATGTGACCGGTATGCAGGCGATGATTGTCCATCACATTATTATGCATGAAAAGCAGGGCGATATATTCCAGAAGGATCTGGAAAACGCGTTCCAGATGCGCCGCTCGACCGCAACGGGCATACTGCAGCTGATGGAGCAGCACGGTATTATCCGCCGTGAGCCGGTGGAGCATGACGGCCGCCTGAAACGGCTGGTGCTGACCGAGCAGGCTCGTGCAATGGATGAATACATTACTGAGCGCATGAAGCAGATGGAACAGCTTCTGCGGCAGGACATCACCGAGGACGAGCTGAAGGGCTGGTTTGCGGTCTGTGAGAAAATCCGCTCCAATCTGGAGCAGTACCAATGCAATATGTGCAGGGAGGAACAGAAATAATGATAATACGACTGCTGAAAAGTGTGCGTGAGTTCAAAAAAGACGCGCTGCTCACGCCGTTTTTCGTTGTGCTCGAGGTCGTGATGGAGGTCATCATTCCGCTGGTTATGGCGCTGCTGATCGACAAGGGCATTGACGGGCAGGATATGGCCGCCATTTGGAAATACGGCATCATCCTTGTGCTGTGCGCCATGCTCGCACTGGTGTTCGGCGCGGCGGCCGGCACCTTTGCGGCGAGAGCCTCAACCGGCTTTGCCCGCAATCTGCGTCACGATATGTACTACAATGTGCAGAATTTCTCGTTTTCCAACATTGATAAGTTCTCCACCGGTTCGATCGTCACCCGTCTGACCACCGATGTTACCAACGTACAGAACGCCTTTCAGATGTGCACGCGCATCGCGGTGCGCTGCCCGGTCATGTTGGTCTTTGCGCTGTTCATGGCGATGAAGATCAACAGCAGGATGGCGCTCGTATTCCTCGCGGTGCTGCCGATTCTGGCAATCGGCATGGGCATCCTGATGAAGGTTGTCGGTCCGGTCTTTGAGCGTGCATTCAAAATCTACGACCGCATGAACACGGTCGTACAGGAAAATGTGCGTGGCATCCGCGTTGTTAAGACCTATGTTCGTGAGGATCACGAGACCGAAAAGTTTGAGGGCGTTTCCGGTATGCTGTACCGCACGTTCTCCAAGGCACAGAAGACCATGGCAGGCGTTATGCCGCTGATGCAGTTCTGCATGTACGCGTGCATGCTGCTGATTTCGTGGTTCGGCGCGCGTCTGATCGTCGGCGGCTCGATGACCACCGGCGAGCTGACCGGCATGTTCTCCTACGCGATGCAGATCCTGATGAGCCTGATGATGGTAGCGATGGTTTTCGTTATGATCACCATGGCCAAGGCGAGCGCAGAGCGTGTTGCCGAAATCCTCGATGAGCAGCCCGACCTGCACAATCCCGCAAACCCGATTCACGAGGTCAAGGACGGCGCGATCGAGTTTGACGACGTTTCCTTCAGCTACAAGGGCGATGAGCGCAAGCTGGCGCTCAAAAACGTCAGCCTGCATATCAAGGCCGGTCAGACCGTCGGCATTCTCGGCGGCACCGGTTCCGCGAAGTCTACGCTCGTGCAGCTGATTCCGCGCCTGTACGATACCACGCACGGCACGGTCAAGGTCGGCGGCGTGGATGTCCGCGATTACGATATCGAGGCGCTGCGCGATCAGGTTGCCATGGTGCTCCAGAAGAACGTGCTGTTCTCCGGCACGATCAAGGAAAACCTTCGCTGGGGTGACGAAAACGCCTCGGACGAGGAGCTCGAGCGCGTATGCCGACTGGCACAGGCGGATGAATTCATCCAGCAGATGCCGGATAAGTACGACACCCACATTGAGCAGGGCGGCTCGAATGTCTCCGGCGGTCAGAAGCAGCGACTCTGCATTGCGCGTGCGCTGCTGAAAAAGCCGAAGATCCTCATTCTTGATGACTCGACCAGTGCGGTCGATACCAAAACGGATGCGCTCATCCGCAAGGCATTCGCGGAGGAAATCCCGGACACGACCAAGATTATCATTGCACAGCGCGTTTCCTCTGTGCAGGATGCGGATCAGATCGTCATTCTCGACGGCGGCACCGTGCAGGCTGTCGGCACACACGATGAGCTGCTCGCCGCCAACACGATCTATCAGGAAATCTACAACCAGCAGAACAGAAAGGGCGGTGAGGAATAATGGCAGGACCTCAGATGCGCGGACCCGGCGGCCGCAGAGGCATGAGGGGCGGAAAGCGCAGCAAAAATCCGAAAAAGACGCTCGGACGTCTTATGAAATATATTCAGAAGGGCTACGGCGTACAGTTTGTGGTTGTACTCATCTGCATTCTGCTGTCGGCTGTGGCAAACGTGGCCGGCTCCATGTTCCTCAAAAGCCTGATCGACGACTATATTTCTCCGCTGCTGCTGCAGGCAGCTCCGGTGTTTACCGGCCTGCTGCATGCGCTGATAAGCATGGCGGTGATCTATCTCATCGGCATTGCGACTACGTTTGTCTACAACTGGCTGATGGTCAGCATTTCGCAGGGTGTGCTCAAAAAGGTGCGTGACGAGATGTTCGCGCACATGCAGAAGCTGCCGATTCGCTACTTCGATACGCATACCCACGGCGATCTGATGAGCCATTTCACCAACGATACCGATACGCTGCAGCAGATGCTCAGCCAGTCCGTGCCGCAGATGTTTTCCTCAGCGATGACCATTATCTCGGTGTTCATCGGCATGCTGGTGACGAATGTATGGCTGACGCTGTTCGTACTGCTCGGCGTGTGCGTCATGCTCAAGGTGGTAAAGAAACTGGGCGGTCAGTCCGCGAAGTACTTCCTCGAGCAGCAGAAGTCGCTCGGCAGGGTCAACGGCTATATCGAGGAAATGATCAACGGCCAGAAGGTCATCAAGGTGTTCTGCCACGAGGAAAAGTGCAAGGAGCAGTTCGATGCGCTCAACGATGAGCTGCGCGAGAACGCTGCGAGCGCGAATACCTTCGCAAACATCCTCATGCCGATCATGATGAACATCGGCAACCTGCTGTACGTTCTGGTTGCGGTCGTCGGCGGTGCGCTGGCGCTGTCCGGCGTGGTCGGAAACAGCATCACCATCGGCGTTATCGCGTCCTTCCTGCAGCTGACCAAGTCGTTCACCCAGCCGGTAACGCAGATCTCGCAGCAGTTCAATTCCATTGTTATGGCGCTCGCCGGTGCCGAGCGTATCTTTGAGCTGATGGACGAGGAGCCTGAGGTAGACAACGGCTACGTTACTCTCGTCAACGCCAAGTACGACAAGAACGGCGAACTCGCTGAAACCCCGGAAAAGACCAACATCTGGGCGTGGAAGCATCCGCACGAGGACGGCACCACCACCTATACGCAGGTCCGCGGCGATGTCCGCTTCTTTGATGTGGATTTCGGCTATAATCCGGATAAGATCGTCCTGCACGACATCACACTGTACGCCGAACCCGGTCAGAAGGTCGCGTTCGTCGGTGCAACCGGCGCGGGCAAAACGACCATCACCAACCTGATCAACCGTTTCTACGACCTCGCGGACGGCAAGATCCGCTACGACGGCATCAATATCAATAAGATCAAAAAAGCCGATCTCCGCCGCTCGCTCGGCATCGTTCTGCAGGATACCAACCTGTTTACCGGCACCATCCGCGATAATATCCGCTACGGTCGTCTGGATGCGACCGACGAGGAAGTCGTGGCTGCGGCGCAGCTTGCCAATGCGGACGACTTCATCCGCCGACTGCCGGACGGCTACGATACCGTCATCGACGGTGACGGCGGCAGTCTGTCGCAGGGGCAGTGCCAGCTGCTTTCCATCGCGCGTGCGGCGGTTGCCGATCCGCCGGTTATGATCCTCGATGAGGCGACCAGCTCGATTGATACCCGCACGGAGTCCATCGTGCAGGCCGGCATGGACGGCCTCATGTACGGACGTACGGTGTTCGTTATCGCGCACCGCCTGTCCACGATTCAAAACGCAGACGTTATTATGGTGCTGCAGCTCGGTCATATCATCGAGCGCGGCAACCATGATCAGCTGATCGCGGAACACGGCAAATATTATCAGCTCTATACCGGAGCGTTTGAATTGGAATAAGTGCTTTCTGCTCGAAACCTGCAGAATCAGAACCCGAAACGAAGATTTCGGGTTCTTTTTTGTGCGCAGAAACAGAAAAACCGCCGGCGGCGGTCTATCGGTTGGGCTTCTGCGGCAAAAGAGCCGCTTTCCGCACTTTGCCGTCGTTTTACGCGCTCGAAAGTTGGAATATGCGCTTAATTTTTTTCAAAACGCAATTTCCGCTGTTATTTCCCGCCAAGCGGCACGCCTGCGTTGGGATATACTGGGAAAACAGCAAGGGAGGCGTAACGAAATGGATAAACAAAGGGCAAGGCGGTCCGCGTCGATACCGGTGCGGATCGGGCATGCAGCAGCATGGGCTGCCGGATTATGGAAACAGGAGCATTTGCGGACGCTCATCACAGGCGCACAGCGATTCGTGCTGTGTGCGGTGCTGGCACAGGGAACCATCCTCGGCGGGTACATGCCGTTCGGACTGGCGATGGCGGCGGCCTTGATGGCTCGAGGAGCGGGACTTTCCGCGCTCGGCGGTCTGGTGTGCGGCGTTATGCTGCGCGGCGACGGATTCCACGGCGGTATTTACGCCGCGGCAGCGCTGCTGGTGCTGTGCGTGATGAGCGTGTGCGCCGGTCTGCGGGTGATGTCCGAGCGGTGGTTTGCGCCCTGTGTGGCGACGTTTGCAAGCGCGGCGTGTACATTCGTGTTCCTGCCGCTCGGTGCAGAACTGACCGCACCGGCGGTGCTGACATTCCTGCTCGTGCAGGGCATCACGTTCGGCGTGTGCTGGATGTACGGCGCGGCCTTCGCACCGCCGCGCGACGAAAACGACTGGCGCAGACCGGTAACGCTTTTGGTGCTGACCGCGACCGTGCTTTTATCGCTTTCGGGTATCAATCTGTTCGGTGTGTTCGCTCCCGCGAGAGCGGGGGCGCTGCTGCTTGTGCTGGCGGCGGCGTATCTCGGCGGACCGGCGGCGGGCGCGGCAGCCGGTGTCGCGTTCGGCGCGGCAATGGATCTCAACATCGGCTACGGAGCCTTGTTCACCTGCTGCTACGGTCTGTGTGCGCTCGTTGCCGGACTGTTTCACGACAGCGGCCGCGGCTGGTTTTCGGTCTGTGCGCTCGGCGGCGGACTGTGCGCGGCTATGCTCGGCGTGGAGCATCCGTTGTTCATTCCGCTGATTGCAGAGCTGTTCTGCGCGGTCCTCCTGTTCGTGGCGCTGCCGCCCTTCGTGTGGGAGGCCATCCGGCGCAGCTTGCTGCCGGATACCCTGATGGGCGAAGCCGCCAGTCAGCGCGTGCGCAGACTCGCGGGCACCTGTGCGACCGAGGCGGCGCAGGCGTTCTACGAGCTGTACCTTGCTATGCTGCATGGCGTCAGCGAGGGAAAAGCCGCCGGAGACCGGAATATTCGGGCGGTATTCGACTACGCGAGCGATCATGTCTGCAAAAACTGCATGCTGTGTACGCAGTGCTGGCAGCGGGACTATGTGAGCACGCTGGCGGCGCTCAATGATGTGACCCAGCCGATGCTGCAGCGCGGGCGAGCGGAAATGAGCGATTTTCCCTATCATTTTGCGGCACGGTGTGCGCGCCTGCCCGAGCTGATGCGTGCCATCAACAGTGCGCTGTTTGCGCTGCGCGAACGCGAAAGCCTTCGGCGGCAGCAGGAGGAAAACCAGAGCCTGCTTGCCAGGCAATACGCAGGCATTACGGATATTCTTCGGCAGCTTGGCGCGGAGGTCACGCAGGATGAAACGGCGCAGCCGCTGATGGAGCGGCAGGTGCGCCGGTACGCGGCAGCGTTCGGATGGATCGACCGCGTGTGCGCGGTGCGGGATTCGCAGGGCAGGCTGACCGTTGAGTTATACGGCGAGGGCATTGACGACATCATGAAGCAGGGGGACGGCTTTTCGGCCGGTCTGTCCGCGCTGCTGGGCGTGACGCTGACTGCGCCGGAGAAGAAAAAGGGCAGCCAGGGCATCCACGTTGAGATGCACGAGCGGGCGCCGTACCGTGCGGTGGTCGGTATCGGCCGTCAGCAGAAGGAGGGCGCGTCGGTCTCGGGCGACAACGCGTGCTACTTTCTCACCGACACCGGAACGGCATGCCTGCTCCTGTCGGACGGCATGGGCTCGGGTGCCGCTGCGTCGCGGGACAGCCGCATGCTCATCACCTCGCTCGAGCGGTTCCTGCGTGCAGGCATTTCGGTCGGAGACGCGCTGCACGCGGTCTCTCCGGCGCTGCGCCTGCGGTCAGACGGCATGCGCTTCACCACACTGGACGCATTCACGCTCGACCTGTTCAGCGGACGCGCGGAAAACCTCAAGTGCGGCGCCGCACCGACCTACATGCGGCTGAACGGTCGATGGACCATCCTGCCGGGCACGGCGCTGCCCATCGGTCTGGCGGAGGAGGACGAGCTGGGCGATGCCGTGCCGCTGCAGATGAACGACGGCGATATCGTGGTTCTGCTCTCGGACGGCGTGACCGACGGCACGGACGATAAATGGGTGCGGCAGCTGCTCATCGCGCATGCAGGCGACAGCCCAAAGGAGATCGCGGCACAGCTTGTGAACGAGGCGAAAGGCCGAGGACATGATGACGACCGAACGGTAATGGTCATGAAAATCGAAAAGCTGGAATGAGACTGGTATAAAATCACGAAAGAGGGGAATGATGGAACAAAGAGAGGAGGAATCTGTATGGTACGAGGCGTCAGCCGCCGCGTCATTGTCGTCAAGCCGGAGCAGCCGGCATTGTTCGAGCAGGCTATTTTCCTTGTGCGGGACTACAATGCGCCGCGCGGCGACATGGTGCGCGAGGCCTGCCGCATCGCAAACAGCTATCTGCCGCGCAGACGGCGGTCGAGAAGAAAGGCGGACGGTCTTTCTCTGCTGGCCGGATTCTGCACAGGCGCACTGCTCATCGGCACTATATGGGCGCTGACGGCGCTCGTTTTGTAAACAGATTATAAAATGAGCGGCCGTTCTCTTGTACCCTCCGGTTTTGGTTGGTATACTATAGTATACAGACGGAAATTTCGGTTTTCGCCTACTATAGATCAAACGGAGGCGGCTATTATGACGGCCGAAACCTTTTTTCAGCTGTTCAACCAGTACGGACTGATCCTGGTCTGTGCCGTGGTTTTCTGCGAATATATGAACCTGCCCGGATTTCCGGCAGGCGTTATCATGCCGTGCGTCGGTGTGCTGATTGCCCGGAGCGAGCTGTCGCTGCCGCTGACGGTTTTTCTGAGCGTGATCGCCGGTGTGCTCGGCAGTCTGGTCATCTACGCCGTGTGCTACTGGGGCGGCGAACCGGTGATGGAGAAGCTGTTCGGCAGGAGCAAGAAATTTAAGTCGCTCGTGCGTAAATGCCACGAATTTATCGACGCACAGCATGGGCGTGGACTGGCGATCATCCGTGTGATCCCGTGTATCCGCACCATTGTTTCCATTCCGGCCGGACTGCTCCGGATGCCGGTCAAGTGGTTCGTCGGCTGGTCTGCGGCAGGCATTGCCGTGTGGAATACCGCACTGATCTCGTTCGGCTATTTCTTCAGCGAGAAGATCCTCAGCATGGTCATGTAACCGAATATATCGACAGGGTAAATCCTCGGATTTACCCTGTTTTTGCGTTCTTTGGTCGGAAAATGGGTGAATCCATTCTATACGTTGCATTTGCAGTCGTGTTATGGTAAAATATACACCGTTATATAATGTATAAGACGGAGGAACGATATGCAGATCGGCAACGTAACAATCAACGGAAAACTGGCGCTTGCACCGATGGCAGGCGTGACCGATCTTGCATTCCGCCATATCTGCCGGGAGCACGGCGCGGCGCTGACCGTGACCGAAATGGTCTCCGCAAAGGCGCTGTGCTATCAGGATAAGAAAACGCCGCGTCTGCTTGAACTCGGTGCGGACGAGCATCCGGCGGCTGCTCAGATCTTCGGGCACGAGCCGGACACGATGGCCGAAGGCGCAAAACTGGCACTGGAGAAATCCGGCTGTGATATCATCGATATCAACATGGGCTGCCCGGCGCCGAAGATTGTAAACAACGGTGACGGCTCCGCACTGATGAAGGAGCCGGAGCTGGCATCCAAGGTGATCGCAGCGGTCGTAAACGCGGTCGATGTGCCGGTAACGGTCAAGTTCCGCAAGGGCTGGGATGAAAAGAGCGTCAACTGTGTGGGATTTGCCAGAATGGCTGAGCAGTCCGGCGCGGCAGCGATCACGCTGCACGGACGCACGCGCTCGCAGCAGTACAGCGGCAACGCCGACTGGGATGCGATTCGTGAAGTTAAGCAGGCGGTTTCCATTCCGGTGTTCGCCAACGGAGATGTGGCCGAACCCGAGGACGCGGTCCGCATTCTCGCGCACACCGGCGCGGACGGCGTGATGATTGGGCGCGGTTCGCTCGGTGATCCGTGGCTGTTCGAACGGGCGAATGCACTGCTCGAGACCGGCATCTGTCCGGCGCTGCCGCCGTTCGCGGAGCGCATTGACACGGCCGTGCGGCAGATTGAGCTTGCCGCCGAGCAGAAGGGCGAGCATATCGCCATGCTCGAGGCACGCCGACACGTTAACTGCTATCTCAAGCGGGAAAGCGGTGTCAAGATGTTCAAGAACCGCATTTGCGCACTCACCAAGCTGAGTGACCTGTATGAAATCGCAGACGAACTGAAAGCCTCGTTTCGGTGAAGGAGAATGTATAATAATAAGGTAAGAGAAAGGGAGGGGAGACGCAGTGGATGACAAGCATATTGTGGCGCAGGCGCGGCGCGGCGAGCTTTCCGCCTTTGAGGAGTTGGTGACGCGCTACGAAAAGCGCGTGTATGCCATCGCGCTGCGCTCGTCCGGCTCGCCGGAGGATGCCGCAGATATCACGCAGGAGGTTTTCCTTCGGGCATGGCGTTCGATGAAGGACTTCCGCGGGGACAGCGGCTTTGCGACCTGGCTGTTCCGCATCACGATGAACCAGTGCGTCGATTATGCGCGGCATAAGCAGAGCCAGCCGCCAACGCAGCCGCTCGTGCAGGGCGAGGATGACGAGGAACGCGAACTGCCGCTTCCGGATACGGCTCCATCTCCCGAGGAGCACCTGGAGAACAGCGAGCTGGGACGCGAGCTTGCCGCCGCGCTCGATGAGGTGAGCGACGAGCACCGCAGAATCGTCCTGCTGCGGGACGTTTCCGGCATGAGCTACACCGAGATCGCTGAGATACTCGAGGTCAGCGAAGGTACGGTAAAGTCGCGGCTGTCACGCGCACGCATCGCTTTACGCAAAATTTTACTCAAACGAGGGAACCTTTTTCATTTGCCTTCGTCTAAAGATATGGAAGGAGGCGAGGAGCATGAATGAGGAGGAATATTTTGAACAGCTTTGCTCGAACAGTGTGGACGGAACCCTGACCGATTCCGAAAAGCAAAAGCTGGAGGAGCATCTGGCAGAGTGCCCATCGTGCGCCGCGCTGAAAGAGGATCTGGAGCAGATGCACAGTATGCTGGCGGTGGACGAAACCGAGCCGCCGGCCGGACTGCATGACAGCATTATGGAACGTCTGCGGCAGGAGGAAACCGTTCGGGTGGTCGCGCCGCAAAAGCCGATGCGCCGTCTGCCGGTGTTTACGATGGTAGCCGCTGCGGCGGTTGTCGTGCTGGTCGTGCTCGGCGGCGGACTGATGCCCGCGTTCAGTACGGTAGGCAGCGGCAGCACGGCGGCAGCGGATTCCGCTTCGGCGGATGCAGGAGACTGCACGGCGGACGGCGGTATGCAGGATGAGATCGAGCAGTCCGTGCGGGAGAACGCCGATGCGTCGAGCAGCGGAGCATCGAATTCGAGCGTGCAGCAGAGCGGCACGGCTTCGCAGAGCACGAACGGCAGCGCATACAGCGGACAGAATGACACCGGCGGGGACTCTGCGGCGAATACGCAGAGCGATGCGGGCATCGATGTCGAGCAGTATGCAGACAGCGATCGGTCGATCGCAGCTCCCGAGCCGATCACGGAGGAGCCGGTACAGACACAGGTGCAGACCCGTCCGGTGCTCACGCTGCCGCAAAGCCTGCACGGCGCACACACCGCGTACTGCTATGTGGCCATCGGCGGCAGCAGCCTGCCGGATATCGATGGTGAGCTGCTCGCGCAGGAGAACGGCGTTTCGTGGTTCCGGCTGGACAACAGTATGGAAACGCTCGAAAAGACGCTGCAGACAGTAGAACAGGCAGGCTGCACGGTGACTGCCTATGATAAGGTCGATCTGACGATCGACAGCCATGCAGATTCGTGGATCTTAGCGGTTGTTACCGGTTGAGATTGGGCAAAACAGACCCGAAACGATGGTTTTCGGGTCTGTTTTTGTGCATAACGCGAAAAATTCCGATTTCAACAAAAAATCGCTGAAAATTTTGTGCAAACACTTGACTTTTCTCCGAAAGTATTGTACTATGTATAAGAACTTGCGAGAGCAAGTAAAACGCGATGATACCGGAGATTGCTGCTATGAGCAGGTAACTTCGGTGGAGTAGGTCCGACAATCGGGCGGTTGAGATAACTGCTATCAGCTGAATTCAGATATTCAGCAAAAACGCAATGTTCATGCGTAAATTCGGGACTCGCGGCGCGTGCGCCGTCAAGCCGATGGTTTGAACCACTTACGTTTCTTATCGTGACCGGATTGTTGCGCTGCGGAGTCAGTGCGCCCGGTTATTTTCATGCCCGTTGCGTGATACGCACGGCGGAGTTGCAGTTTCTCTCCGTAGCGAGTCAAAACATTATTTAATGTATGGCACACATACGAGGAGGAAATTCCACAATGGCAAACGCACAGAAGATTCGCATTCGCCTGAAGGCGTATGATCACGAGCTGATCGACCAGTCCGCAGAGAAGATCATCGAGACCGCTAAGCGCAACGGCGCTAAGGTTTCCGGCCCGATCCCGCTGCCGACCGAGAAGCAGATCGTTACCATCCTGCGTGCTGTTCACAAGTACAAGGATTCTCGTGAGCAGTTCGAGCGCCGCACCCACAAGCGCCTGATCGACATCATCAACCCGAATCAGGCTACCATCGAGGCTCTGACCACTCTCGACCTGCCGGCTGGCGTCGAGTTCGAGGTTAAGCTCTAATTTAAGTCAACAAGCTGACCGGATTAACCCACCGGCGGTTTGAAGCCCTGCCGCGACACGCGCGGCGAGGTCATGTTGGCGGTCAAATGCCGTCAACCAATAACCTTTAAGGAGGAAAAACAAATGCTGAACAAAGCAATCATCGGCAAGAAGGTCGGTATGACCCAGATCTTCAATGCTGACGGCAAGGTTATCCCCTGCACCGTAATCGAAGCAGGTCCTTGCGTTGTAACTCAGCTCAAGACCGAAGAGAAGGACGGCTACAATGCTGTACAGTTCGGTTTTGAGGATGTTAAGGAAGCTCGCCTGAACAAGCCCCAGAAGGGTCACCTGAAGAAGGCTGGCGACTCCCTGAAGAAGTACCTGAAGGAGTTCCGTTTTGAGGACTGCACTCCGTTCCAGCTCGGCGATGTTGTTAAGGCTGACATGTTCGTTACCGGCGATTATGTTGACGTTACCGGCACTTCCAAGGGCAAGGGCTACGCTGGCGTAATCAAGCGCTTCAACGCATCCCGCCTGAAGGAAACCCACGGTACCGGCCCTGTACACCGCCATGCGGGTTCTATGGGCGCTTGCTCTGATCCGTCCAAGATCATGAAGGGCAAGATGATGCCGGGTCACATGGGCGCTGAGCAGGTTACTGTTCAGAACCTGGACGTTGTAAAGGTTGACGCTGAGCTTAACCTGATCGCCGTTTGCGGCGCAGTTCCGGGCCCGAAGGGCGGCATCGTAGTGCTGAAGAACACCGTTAAGAACAACAAGGTTGCCAAGGGCGAGGCTGGCATCAGCAAGAACCCGCAGAAGGCTTCCGCAAGAAAGTAAGGGAAGGAGGAGCAAATCATGCCTACAGTAGCAGTTTTTGATATGACCGGTAAGAAGACCGGCGAGATGGAGCTGAACGCGGCTGTTTTCGGTATCGAGCCGAACATGACCGTTGTACACGCTGCAGTAAAGAATTATCTGGCTAACCAGCGTCAGGGCACTCAGTCCACGCTGACCCGCGCCGAGGTTCGTGGCGGCGGCATCAAGCCGTGGCGTCAGAAGGGCACCGGCCGTGCTCGTCAGGGTTCTATCCGCTCTCCGCAGTGGACCCATGGTGGTATTGCCCTCGGCCCGAAGCCCCGTTCCTACAACTACAGCCTGACCAAGAAGACCAAGCGTCTGGCTATGCTGTCCGCTCTGTCTGCAAAGGCAGCAGCAGGCGAGATCATCGTAATCGATGGCCTGGATATGGGCGAGATCAAGACCAAGTCCTTCGTTGGTTTCCTGAACGCAGTTGAGGCAACCGGCAAGAGCCTGGTAGTTACTCCGGAAGTTCGCACTAACGTAGTTAAGTCTGCGGCAAACATCCCGGGCGTACGCACCACGATCGCGTCTACCCTCAATGTATACGACATCCTCAATGCTGACAAGTTCATCATCGACAAGGCAGCAGTTGAGAAGCTGCAGGAGGTATACGCATAATGAAGTACGCATACGACATTATCAAGAAGCCGATCATCACTGAGCGTTCTATGATGGGCGCACAGGACAACAAGTACACCTCGAAGTAGCGATCGATGCCGGCAAGGTAGAGATCAAGAAGGCTGTAGAGGAGATCTTCGGCGTTAAGGTTGCCAAGGTTAACACCATCAAGCTGCCGGGCAAGTGGAAGCGCATGGGCGTTCACGTTGGCAAGCGTTCCGACATCAAGAAGGCGATCGTAACCCTGACCGCTGACTCCAAGAAGATCGAGATCTTCGAGAACATGATGTAAATATTCTAAGGGGGAATCCTTCCCCCTTAGATACCGAAAAAGTTCCCTTCAGAAACTTTTTCGGATAACCCCCTCTCGAATGAATACATTCGAGAACGCGCCTCTAAGGCGCGGGCAGTGGTGTAAAAGTACGGCGCAGCCGCACTTTTACGAACACCCCTGCGGGGTGATTAACAACTCATTCAAAACTGTAGTTTGAATGAAGCATTTGTATGGGGAAGCCACCCCGATAATAACGTATCAAGGAGTTGAAATTCCAAATGGCTATCAAGACTTTCAACCCGACGACGCCCTCGCGCAGAAATATGACTGTGCTTTCCTACAAGGGTCTGTCTAAGGTGAAGCCCGAGAAGAGCCTTCTCGAAAAGGTCAAGAAGACCGCTGGCCGCAACAGCTACGGCCGCATCACCGTTCGCCACATCGGCGGCGGCAACAAGAAGAAGTACCGTATCATTGACTTCAAGCGTCAGAAGCTCGACGTTTACGCCGAGGTTAAGACCCTGGAGTATGATCCGAACCGTTCCGCTAACATCGCTCTCGTTCAGTACGAGGACGGCGAGAAGGCATATATCCTCGCTCCCGAGGGCCTGAAGATCGGCGACAAGGTCGTTTCTTCCAAGGATGCCGACATCAAGCCCGGCAACTGCCTGCCGGTTGAGAACATTCCGGTTGGTACCATGATCCACAACATCGAGCTGTACCCGGGCAAGGGCGCACAGCTGGTTCGTTCCGCAGGCGTCGGCGCTCAGCTGATGGCTAAGGAAGGCGGCAAGGCAATGGTTCGTCTGCCCTCCGGTGAGCTGCGTTACGTCCGTCTGGACTGCAAGGCTACCATCGGCGTTGTTGGTAACTCTGATCATTCTAACGTACAGCTGGGTAAGGCTGGCCGTACCCGTCATCTGGGTATCCGCCCGACCGTTCGTGGTTCTGTAATGAACCCGTGTGATCACCCGCACGGCGGCGGCGAAGGCAAGAGCCCGATCGGTCGTCCGTCTCCGGTTACCCCGTGGGGCAAGCCGGCTATGGGTTACAAGACCCGCAAGAAGAACCACCGCACCGACAAGCAGATCGCTCGTCGTCGCAACGGCAAGTAAGAAAGGAGTTATCTTAATATGGGCAGAAGTGTTAAGAAAGGCCCTTTTGTGGCTCCTGAGCTTATCAAAAGAGTCGTTGAAATGAACGAAAAGGGCGAGAAGAAGGTCCTCAAGACCTGGTCCCGCGCTTCCACGATCTTCCCTGAGTTCGTCGGTCATACTATCGCAGTACACGACGGCCGCAAGCACGTTCCGGTATACGTTACCGAGGACATGGTTGGTCACAAGCTGGGCGAGTTTGCTCCCACCCGTACCTACAAGGGTCACGCGGGCAGCAAGACCTCCAATAACGGCAAGTAAGGAGGAGTTAAAGTAACATGGAAGCAAGAGCTATTGTACGCAACGTACGCATGACCCCGCGAAAGATCAAGCTGATCTGCGATCTGATCCGCGGCAAGGATGCGGGCGAAGCTATGGCCATCATCATGAATACCCCCAAGGCAGCATGCGAGCCGATGGAGAAGCTCCTCAAGAGCGCAGTTGCCAATGCCGAGAACAATCACGGCATGAACACCGACAAGCTTTACGTTAAGGAAGTTCACGTCGGTCCCGGTCCGATCATGAAGCGCGTTATGCCGCGTGCACAGGGCCGTGCATTCAGAATCCTCAAGAGAACCTCGCACGTAACGCTGGTTCTTGGCGAGAAAGAATAAGGGAGGGTAATCAATGGGCCAGAAAGTAAATCCGAACGGTCTCCGTGTCGGCGTTATCAAGAATTGGGATTCCCGTTGGTTCGCTAAGGACAATGTGTTCGGCGACCTCCTCGTGGAAGACTACGAGATCCGTAAGGATCTGAAGAAGCGTCTGTACGACGCAGGCGTTCCGGCGATCGAGATCGAGCGCAAGAACGACGAAATCAAGATCATGATCCAGTGCGCACGTCCCGGCATGGTTGTCGGCCGCGGCGGCGAGGACATCAAGAAGCTCGAAGAAGAGCTGACCAAGAAGTACGGCAAGAAGGTTCGCTGCTCTATCATCGAGATCAAGAACCCGGACACCAACGCTACCCTGGTTGCTGAGAACATTGCAGCTCAGCTCGAGAAGCGCATCGGTTTCCGCCGTGCAATGAAGCAGTCCATGGGCCGTGCAATGCGCATGGGCGCCAAGGGCATCAAGGTTTCCTGCGGCGGCCGTCTGGGCGGCGCGGAAATCGCACGCACCGAGCATTACCACGAGGGCACCATTCCGCTGCAGACCCTGCGTGCGGACATCGACTATGGTTTTGCTGAAGCTGCGACCACCTACGGCCGCATCGGTGTTAAGGTATGGATCTACAAGGGTGAGGTTCTCCACGGCGGTCCGCGTCTGGGTCGCTCCATTGAAGCTCCGAAGCCGGCATTCGAGCGCCGCGATCGTCGCGGTGACCGTCGCGGCCGTCGTGACTTCAACCGTGGCGAGCGTCGTGCTCCCCGTCAGGAAGGAGGCAACCGTTAATGCTGCTCCCTAAGAGAGTTAAGTATCGTCGCGTTCATCGCGGCCGTATGACCGGCAAGGCTACCCGCGGTAACTTCGTATCGAACGGTGAGTTCGGTATCCAGGCTACCGAGCCGTGCTGGATCACCTCGAATCAGATCGAGGCAGCCCGTATCGCTATGACCCGTTACACCAAGCGTGGCGGTCAGGTATGGATCAAGATTTTCCCCGACAAGCCGGTTACCAAGCATCCGGCTGGTGCTCGAATGGGTTCCGGTAAGGGCGCACCCGAGTACTGGGTTGCAGTAGTTAAGCCGGGCCGTGTACTGTTTGAGATCGCAGGCGTTTCCGAGGAAGTTGCTCGTGAGGCACTGCGTCTGGCAAGCCACAAGCTGCCCTGCAAGACCAAGTTCGTTGCCCGTGAGAAGAATGGCGGTGAAGCATGATGAAGGCATCTGAGATCAGAGAACTGACGGCTGAGGAGCTGTCTGCAAAGCTCGGTGAGCTGAAGAAGGACCTCTTCAACCTCCGTCTGCAGCTCGCTACCAATCAGCTCGACAACACCAACAAGATCAATGAAGTCAAGCACGACATTGCTCGTATCAATACCGTTATCCGCGAGAAGCAGATCGCGGAGAAGGCATAAGGGAGGGAAACGAATATTATGAGCGAAAGAGCATTACGCAAAACGCGAGTAGGCAAGGTCGTTTCCGATAAGATGGATAAGACCATTGTCGTAGCAATTGAGGATCGTGTAGCACATCCTCTGTACAAGAAGGTTATTCCGCACACCTATAAGCTGAAGGCACACGACGAGAACAACGAGTGTGGCATCGGTGATAAGGTTAAGGTGATGGAGACCCGTCCGCTGTCCAAGGACAAGCGCTGGCGCCTGGTCGAGATCATCGAGAAGGCAAAGTAAGGAGGAGAGCACATGGTTCAGCAGGAAAGCTTTCTGCGTGCAGCTGACAACAGCGGCGCAAAGGAACTGAAGGTAATCCGTGTTCTCGGCGGCTCCGCACGCAAGTACGGCAACATCGGTGACGTAGTTGTTTGCTCGGTGCGCAAGTGCACCCCGGGCGGCGGCGTAAAGAAGGGCGATGTCGTTAAGGCAGTTATCGTCCGCACCGTTAAGGGCCTGCGCCGCGCTGACGGCAGCTATATCCGCTTTGACGAGAACGCTGGCGTTATCATTCGTGATGACAAAAACCCCCGCGGCACCCGTATCTTTGGGCCTGTCGCTCGTGAGCTGCGTGACAAGGATTACATGAAGATCCTGTCGCTTGCTCCGGAAGTACTGTAAGGAGGTCGCCAACAAATGAACAATTTGCACGTTAAGACGGGCGACACCGCAGTCGTTCTTTCCGGCAAGGAAAAGGGCAAGCGCGGCAAGATCCTGTCCGTAAACCCGAAGAAGGGTATGGTAGTAATCGAAGGTGTGAACATGATCAAGTGCCACACCAAGCCCCGCCGTCAGGGTGAAACCGGCGGCATCATCGAGCGCGAGGGTGCGCTGCGTGCCTGCAAGGTAATGCGCGTATGCCCGAAGTGCGACAAGCCGACTCGTGTAGCGCACAAGTTCACCGAGAACGGCACTAAGCTGACGGTGTGCAAGCACTGCGGCGAAACGCTTTAAGAAGAGGAGGTTGCAATAAATGGTTCCGAATATGAAAGCAAAGTATACTGCGGAAGTTGCGCCTGCTCTGATGAAGAAGTTTCAGTACGAGAGCGCAATGCAGATCCCGAAGCTCGACAAGATCGTAATCAACGTCGGCTGCGGTAAGGAAGCAAACGGTAACTCCAAGGTTATCGAGGCTATTGTCCGTGATATCACCCTGATCTCCGGCCAGAAGCCGATCATCACCCACGCTAAGAAGTCCATCGCAAACTTCAAGCTGCGTGACGGCATGCCGGTAGGCGTTAAGGTAACCCTGCGCCGTGACCGTATGTGGGAGTTCCTGGATCGTCTGTTCAACGTAGCTCTGCCGCGTGTACGCGACTTCCGCGGCATCAACGGCAACGCATTTGACGGCCGTGGCAACTACGCTCTGGGTCTGAACGAGCAGCTGATCTTCCCGGAAATTTCCTATGATCAGATCGACAAGATCCGCGGCATGAACATCGTTATCTGCACCACTGCAAATACCGATGAAGAAGCAAAGGAGCTGCTTACTCTGATGGGCGCTCCGTTTGAGAAGTAAGGAGGAGAAGTTAAATGGCTAAGAAGTCGATGGTTCTCAAGCAGCAGGCTAAGCCGAAGTTCTCCAGCCGAGCTTACAACCGCTGCAAGATCTGCGGCCGTCCGCACGCTTACCTGCGTGATTTCGGTATCTGCCGTATCTGCTTCCGCGAGCTGGCTTACAAGGGCCAGATCCCGGGTGTCCGCAAGGCATCCTGGTAAGGAAGAGCGATTTCAAAAAGGAACCCGTAAGGGTTCCTTTTTTTATGCTTTAACGGTGGGCAGAGACCATTTCTGCACCGACTGATCGGGGCACGCGAACTGCGTAAGCGGGTTCGCCCCTAACGGGCGGCAGCCTTTTTCAGCACCGGCTGAGCGGGGTACGCGAACTGCCGCAGGCGTGTTCGCCCTTTCCGGGCGGGGAGTTTTTCGCTGCACCTCAGCGGGGGATTCGCCGTCTGCGGACGGCGGGAACGTGCCGCGCCCCGCGGCAGGGCAAAAAGGAAGGGACACCTGCGGTTTCCCTTCCTCTTTGAACTCCTGCCTTTCCCTTATTTGTTAGCCTGGCGCAGACCAGAGACCGGCGACCGCTCCGAAAAAGGGAACGGCAGTCGGGTGACCGTTGTGTGTCTTTCGTGAAATGTTCGCAATTCACAGATAGCGTACTGCTACACAGATGGTTTTATCAGCGCAGGCGCGACATGCCCGTGTCGCGCAATTCGTTTGTGCGTTATTACGGATAGTTCCTGCGGGTAATACATGAGGGTAAATGTTATCGTAGGGCGGGGTGCCCTCACCCCGCCGTTTTTAACGATCTGCTGTTATTTATATACGGTGAGGCGGTCGTTTCAGTATGAAAAAATCGTAATATATTGACTATTAAAACGAAAATCTCGTAGTTGCCTCTTGCATTTTCCCGCAAAATGTGTTTTAATTATTCTGTTATAAATATTTCAATGCGATGAGCAGGAAAAGTAACGCTGTGTTCCTCTTTCTCAGAGAGAACGGTCCCATGGCTGCAAGCCGTTTATCGAGGTATGGCGCGAAGTTCCCCTGTGAGCACCGGTGCTGAATAGATGCAG
Source organism: Butyricicoccus sp. OF10-2 (assembly GCF_003481925.1). Lineage (NCBI taxonomy): Bacteria > Bacillati > Bacillota > Clostridia > Eubacteriales > Butyricicoccaceae > Butyricicoccus > Butyricicoccus sp. OF10-2. Next base: position 277,818 of record NZ_QUMC01000001.1, read on the forward strand.
TAGGCGCCGGCGAAGTAACGCTCCGTTACCGGCGTTCAATGAGTGCCCGATTTTTTTCGGGAATCAGGGTGGTACCACGGAAGTTTTACGCCTTTCGTCCCTAATTTTAGAGGGATGAAAGGCGTTTTTTGTTTCATTAGGAATTACTAACTACTAATTGGTATAAGAGACCATCCCTTATATACAAGCCAAAGAAGGAGAATTGGTATGAAAGAAAAGCTGCAAGGCATTTTGCAGACCGCGAAGGAGCAGCTCGCTGCCGCGAAGGATTCGCGCGCGCTGGACGAGGCCCGTGTTAAGTTCCTCGGCAAAAAGGGTGAGCTGACCGCGCTGCTCAAGGGCATGAAGGACGTTGCCGCAGAGGAGCGTCCGGTTGTTGGTCAGCTGATCAACGACGTTCGTGCGGAGATCGAAACCATCATTGACAAGCAGAAGAAGCTGATCGAGCAGGCTGCGCTCGAGAAGAAGCTGGAGGCGGAGACTATCGACGTTACCTGCCGGGTGAGGACGTTGTCATCGGCAAGAAGCATCCGCTGAACATCGTGCTCGACGAGTTCAAGGAGATTTTCCTCGGTCTGGGCTTCTCGATCGCTGAGGGTCCGGAGGTTGAGCTGGATCACTACAACTTTGAGGCGCTAAACATTCCGAAGGATCATCCGGCACGCGACACGCAGGATACCTTCTATATTTCGGATAATGTTGTGCTCCGCACGCAGACCTCTCCGATGCAGGTCCGCACGATGGAAAAGCGCAAGCCGCCGATCCGCATTATCGCGCCGGGCCGTGTTTACCGTTCGGACGCCGTTGATGCAACCCACTCTCCGCTGTTCCATCAGATCGAGGGTCTGGTTGTCGATAAGGGCATCCGCATGAGCGACCTGAAGGGCATTCTCGAGCTGTTCGCAAAGAAGCTGTACGGCGAGGACACGGTTGTTCGTTTCCGTCCGCATCACTTCCCGTTCACCGAGCCGTCTGCGGAGATGGATATCCAGTGCTACCGCTGCCACGGTGAAGGCTGCCCGCTCTGCAAGGGCGAGGGCTGGATCGAGATCCTCGGCTGCGGCATGGTTCACCCCAAGGTGCTTGAGATGAGTGGTATCGACCCGAATGAATACTCCGGCTACGCCTTCGGCATCGGTCTGGAGCGTATGGTTATGGGCCGCTTCAAGATCGACGATATCCGTCTGTTCTATGAGAACGACGTTCGATTCCTGCACCAGTTCTAAACCTGCACCCGTAGGGCGGGATGACCTCATCCCGCCGCACTCTCCCGCATGTTACAAGCGATACGTATTATCGTAGGGCGCGACGACCCCGGCGCGCCGCTCGTAAGTATATGCAGGCGGCAAATACGGCGCGCTGAGTCGTCGCGCCCTACGGACAACAATAACACCAAAAGGAGTGTTCCTATCAATGAAACTGCCATTATCCTGGCTTTCGGATTATACCGATATGAACGGCATCACCCCGAAGGAGTATGATGCCAAGCTGACTATGTCCGGCTCCAAGGTCGAGGAGGTTTACTATCTCGGCGCGGAGATCGACAACGTTGTGACCGGCAAGATCCTCGAGGTTGTCGATCACCCGGATTCCGACCATCTGAAGATCTGCCAGCTCGATGTCGGCAAGGAGGAGCCGGTGCAGATCGTCACCGGCGCACCCAATGTAACGCCTGCGTCCGTTGGCGAGATCTGCCCGGTCTGCCTGCACAAGTCCACCCTGCCGGGCGGCGTGAAGATCACCAAGGGCAAGCTGCGCGGCGTGCCGTCCAACGGCATGATGTGCTCGTTCCAGGAGCTGGGTCTGTCCCACGGCTGCGTACCGTATGCGTGCGAGAACGGCATCCTGTTCCTGCCGGCCGGCACCCCGGTTGGCGAGGACATCAAGAAGGTGCTCGGTCTGGACGACTGGGTTTCCGATTTCGAGATTACGTCCAACCGCCCGGACTGCCTGAGCGTGATCGGTCTGGCCCGCGAGACTGCGGCTACCTTCGACCGTCCGTTCAGTGTCAAGACCCCGGAGGTAAAGGGCGTTGGCGGCGATATCAACGAGTATATGTCGGTTGAGGTCAAGGATACCGACCTGTGCCCGCGCTACACCGCCCGCATTGTCAAGAATATCAAGATCGAGCCGTCTCCGGCGTGGATGCGCGAGCGTCTGCACGCCTGCGGCGTTCGTCCGATCAACAATATCGTTGATATCACCAACTATGTTATGCTCGAGTACGGCCAGCCGATGCATGCGTTCGACTACAAGTGCCTGTCCGATGGCCGCATTGTTGTCCGCCGTGCCCGCAACGGTGAGTCCATCCAGACTCTGGACGGCGTGGATCACGACCTGAGCGATAAGATGCTCGCCATCTGCGACAACGACAAGCCGGTTGCTGTTGCAGGCGTTATGGGCGGCGCAAACTCCGAGATTATGGACGACACCAAGACCGTCGTTTTCGAGTCCGCAAACTTCCACGGCGCTACCGTTCGTATCACCGCAAAGGCGCTCGGTATGCGTACCGAGGCTTCCGGCCGCTTTGAAAAGGGCCTTGACCCGCGCATGACCCTCGATGCGGTCAACCGTGCGTGCGAACTGATCGAGATGCTCGGCGCAGGCGAGGTCGTTGACGGCATTATCGACGTTGACAACTCCGACCCGAACCACAAGCGTCTGCCGTTTGAGCCGGACAAGATGAACGCGCTGCTCGGTCTGGAGCTGTCCACGGAGGAGCAGGTAAAGCTGCTCGAGAAACTGGGCTTCAAGATCGAGAACAACGAGGTCGTTGTGCCGTTCTTCCGCACCGACATCAACCGTATGTGCGACGTAGCCGAGGAGGTTGCCCGCATGTACGGCTACGACAAGATTCCGACCACGCTGTATGCCGGTGAGATGGTACAGGGTGAGTTCACGCCGGCTCAGCAGGCGGAGCGCGCTGCCGCGCTGGTTTGCCGCGAGGCGGGCTTTGACGAGTCCATGAGCCACTCGTTCATCTCTCCGAAGTTCTACGACATGATCGGCTGGGACGAGAACGACCCGCGCCGTATCTCCACCACCATCCTCAATCCGCTTGGTGAGGATTTCAGCGTAATGCGTACCACCGTGCTGCCGTCCATGCTGGATAATCTGGCGCACAACCACGCACACCGCAACCCGACCGCTTCGCTGTACGAGCTGGGCACCATCTACACCCCGACCGTCAAGGACGGCAAGGCTGACCCGGACGTACTGCCGCACGAGGAGAAGATCCTGACCCTCGGCAGCTACGGCCGCCTGTCCTTCTTCCAGTTCAAGGGCGTAATCGAGGCGCTGCTGCGTGAGCTGAACATTAAGGGCGCGTCCTTTGCTCCCGAGAAGGCCAACCTGTCCTACCACCCGGGCCGCTGTGCCAAGGTGCTCATTGACGGCAAAGAGATCGGCGTATTCGGCACCATTCATCCGACCGTTGCCGCACGCTACGGTCTGTCCGGCGAGGTGCTCGCTGCCGAGCTGCAGATGGACGCGCTGCTGGCCGCCATCGACCCGGAGAAGCTGTATCATCCGCTGCCCAAGTTCCCGGCATCCACCCGCGATATCGCGGTTCTGGTTGACGATGCCGTTCCGGCGGCTTCCATGCAGGCCGCTGTTGAGAAGGCGGCGGGCAAGCTGCTCGAATCCGTCAAGCTGTTTGACGTTTACAAGGGCAAGGGCATCCCGGAGGGCAAGAAGTCCGTGGCATATTCGCTGTCCCTGCGCGCACCCGACCGTACCCTCACCGACGAGGAGTGCGACAAGGCAATGCGTGCCGCTATCTCGGCACTTGAGACCGAGTTCGGCGCTCAGCTGCGCGGTTAAGTTTCCGAAAAAGTACAAAAAGAGCAGATACGAAAGTATCTGCTCTTTCTTTATGGTTTTATAATGCGTTATCCGAGAGAACCGTCCGGATTGACAGAATCCCAGTCATTGGAATAATCATGCTGCGTCCATTCGACGATTTTGTCGCCTGCAGGCGGCGTGTTCTTCGGCTCGACACTGGATTCGGTCGTGGTCAGTGTGATATCGAGCGACAGAATGCCGGTGTTCTTGGTGTGGTAGGTCACGTTCAATTTGCAGTTCTGCACACTGCCGGAGAACGTCAGAACGGTTTTGGTGGTGTTCCAGCTATCGGAGCGGCTTTCAAGCGTGCCCGAGAACGAGCCGTCCGCCGTGTTCAGCGTGTAGCTGCCGGTCATGGTTTGCCCGTAGTCGTCATTCTGTTTGTCGAGCTTTGCCGTGCAGCGCGAGCCGCTTGCGGTGAATTGTTCATCGCCCAGCAGGTCGTTCAGGCGGTTTACGTTATTCTTTATGTTGCGATAAAAATCCTCCCAGCCAAGCTCATATGCGGTCACGTTGGATTCGTTCGAGGCAACGATGCTTTCGCCCACCGAGGTAAAGGTATTGTTCTTCAAAATCTTCAGATTTTCGCTGAACAGAGCGCCGAATGTGCTGTCCGCCCAGTTGATGTGCAGCCACGCGCCGTTCGACAGCGCCTTGAGATTGGCGTCGCCCGTTTCGTCCATCGCCAGAATCTTCGCCACGGCAGGGCACTTCAAATACAGGTCGCCGCTGTCTGCGCTGCATAGGAGCTCGAGCTTGACATTGCTCAGCGCACTGCGCAGGAGCGCTGCCTGTGCGGCGGTGAGTACGTCATCCGCCTGCGAATCGCCGAGGAAATAAGACGCCAGCACGCGCAGATCGACCGTCACGGTCGCCTCAATGGCTTGTCCGTTCGCCAGAATTTCGGCTTTGACATCGACCTTGTAATCCTTGTTGCCGTCGATGGTGTCGAAGGCGGTATACGCCGCGCCGATCGTCGCCACCGTGCGCAGTGTCTTGGCGTTTTCGGTGGACGGCTGTGCCTTGATCCACTTGTTGAGTACGGTAAACTTGCTGTCAATGTCGTTTACAAGCGCCGCGCGGTCATACAGCACGGCGGTCTGCATATCCTGATCCCACTGCACGGTCAGTCCGAACGCTTCCGCGAAAAAGCGCACCGGAACATAGGTGCGTCCGCCTTTTTTGTACGGCGCGGTATCAAGCTGCACGATTTTGACGGTTTTGCCCGCGCTGTCCGTGACGGTAAGCTGCTTGCCGTCGAGCGCGAACGACAGCGTTTCGCCGTCCTTTTTCGCGGTGATTTTTCCGGCGTCATATGTGACCTCGGCGCCGAGCACTTCGGCAATGGCGCGGAAGGGAACCATCACGCGCCCGTTTACCTTTTCCGGCTGTGCGTCCGCAAAGTGGACATACGCGCCGTTGAGCTGCACGGAAGGCTGACAGCGGAGTTTGTATTCCTCGGCGATTGTCATGTTGTACGCCGTTGCACGATAGCATTCCTCTAAGTCATCATTCCACCCAAGGGACATATCCTCCAGACTGCCATAACCCCAGTAATCGACTGCGATATTGGGATCCTTGAGGATGGCTTCCCAGTGCTGTCGATAATGGTCGCTGAGCGTATCATAATCGAAAATGCCGTAGCCCGGTCCCTCATCCATGTACTCCTCAGCGCTGTCACACCCGAACTGCTTGTACATCGGCGGGGTGGTGTCCAGCGCAAGCGCGCTCGGCGCAGAGCCTGCCAGCAGCAGTGCCGCCAGTGCCGCAGAGGCAAATCGTTTCATCTTTTTCATGTCGTAACCCCCTCATGTTGGTGTTACTACCATTGTACAGGAAATCGGTAGGGGTTGTCTACCTGTAACCTGACGCAAATTGGCAGAGAAAAATCGGCATATTGCCCATGCAGCCGCATAGGGTAGAGCAAGGGAGGGCACTGCTATGTTTATCACGATCACACGCACGGGTCTGCGCCGAATCGGTGTGGGACTTAGCGCTTTTGCGGTTCTGACTGCGGTTTTCATTCTGTTTCCGCGCGAAAATACTGAGCCAACAGCCGCCGAACAGGCGGTTCCCGCGTCTGTCAGTGACTGGGGATTATCGTTCCAGACCGAGGGACAGCCGCCGGTCGGCAATGTCTCCGCCGAGGAACTGCGGCAGTACAACGCGTTTTACGTCGGTGATACGAGCAAAAAGACCATCTACCTGACATTCGACGCGGGCTACGAGAACGGCTGCACGCCTGCTATTCTGGATGCGCTCAAAAAGCATAACGCGCCTGCCTGCTTTTTCGTGGTGGGAAACTTTATTGATACCGCACCGGATCTCGTAAAGCGCATGGCCGCAGAAGGGCATATTGTGGGCAACCATACGCTGCACCATCCGGATATGTCCGGCATTGCGGATAAGAGCGCGTTTACGGCGGAGCTGAACGGTCTTGAGGAGAAATACACCGCGCTGACCGGTCAGCCGATGCAGAAATTTTATCGTCCGCCGCAGGGCAAGTTCAGTGAGGAGAATCTCCGGCAGGCGCAGGAGCTGGGGTATACCACGGTTTTCTGGTCGCTCGCGTATGTGGACTGGTATACGGATAATCAGCCGACCGATGAGCAGGCATTCTCCAAGCTGCTTCCGCGGATACATAACGGGGCCATCGTGCTGCTGCATTCCACCAGTGAGACCAATGCGAGGATTCTCGATGAATTGCTGACCAAGTGGGAGAGTGCGGGTTATGCCTTTGGCTCGTTGACAGACCTTACATCCGGCTAAACCGTAGGGTGTGACAAGGTGAATTGCCCGAAGGGCAAGAGAAGGTGCCATGGGGTACGACTCGGCGCACCGCATGTAACGATTGGTATGCGTTATCCCGTAGGGGAGCACAGTGTGCTCCCACGCAATACCAAATCACACGGTTCTCGGGCGAACACTGTTCGCCCCTACGGTTACGCAGCTGCAGATCGAGGTCGGCGCACCCTACGGGAAAACGATATGGTAAAATAAAACCCTCTCTGGATTTTCAGAGAGGGTTTTGTGCATTGTTTGCTTTTACGGCATCATGGTGCGGCCTTCAAACTCGGCGCGGCGCTTGATGTCCTTCATGACGGTATCGAACTGGTTGAGGTCGAGCGACTGCGCACCGTCGCAGAGGGCGTGTGCGGGATCGTTATGCGCCTCGATGATCAGGCCGTCAGCACCGGCAGCGATGGCTGCGCGGGACAGCGGCTGCACCATATCACGGCGGCCTGCTGCGTGGGACGGGTCGATGATGATGGGCAGGTGGCTGAACATTTTAACCAGCGGAACAGCGGAGATATCCAGATTATTGCGGATCAGCTTCTCAAAGGTACGGATGCCGCGCTCGCACAGGATAACATTGGTATTGCCGCCTGCGAAAATGTACTCGGCAGCCATGAGGAACTCCTCCATGGTGGCGGACAGACCGCGCTTGAGGAGGATCGGCTTGTTGCAGCGGCCCAGCTCCTTCAGCAGCATGAAGTTCTGCATATTGCGGGCGCCAAGCTGGATGATATCCACATCCGCGAACAGATCGAGGTGCTTTTCGCTCATGATCTCGGTGACGATCGGCAGACCGGTCTGACGCTTTGCCTCGAGCAGCAGCTTGAGACCCTCGGCCTCCAGACCCTGGAACGAGTACGGGGAGGTACGCGGCTTGAATGCGCCGCCGCGCAGGAAGGATGCACCGGCAGCCTTGACGCGCTCGGCACACTCGACGATCTGTGCTTCGTTCTCGACCGAGCACGGACCTGCCATAACATTGAAGTAGCCGGTGCCGATCTTGCGGCCCGCAACCTCGATGATCGTGTCCTCGGGATGGAATTTGCGGTTGACGGCCTTAAACGGCTCGGTCACGCGCTGTACACGCTCGACCACGTCATACGCCATAATGTCCCTTTCATCGAGCCGGGTCGTGTCGCCCATCAGGCCCAGGATGGTGGTGTCTGCGCCCTCAGAATAGTTGATCCGCAGCCCCATATCCGTGAAATGCTGCATCAGTTTTTCGACATGTCCTTTGTCGCTGTTTTGTTTGAGTACAACGATCATTTCAGTTCACTCCTTCACAATGTGATAAATTTTAAGTAGAATTCGATATACGCTTAAGGCAATACCGCACAATTAAGGCGGCGGCTCCTCGCGCAGGCTCCGGTCGCGCTGCCGCGGTGCTTTGCGGAAATTTTGTGTCCTGACTTTGTTGCAATTTCACGGTAATACATCAAGTATTACCGCAAAACTGTGCCTCGTCAGTACGCAAAATTTACTCGCAAATCACTCTTGTTCAATTATGTGGTATTGCCTTTATTTTTTCAGCTTTTTTACAGCGTACGATTTGAAGTATACCATATCAGAGGGCAAAAAGAAAGAGCGATTTACGACAAATCGCCCTTTGATTTCCCACGCTTTTTGCACATGGTTGCATTCTGCTAACCGGATGCTTACGATGCGTTTGCCGCCTCATCGGCCTTCAGCTCCTTGTATTTGGCGGTTACTGCGCTGCAGAATTCATCCCAGCGGCCGCTGTTGATGAGGGTGGACGGGCAGATTTTGCCCGAAAAGTCCTGATGCTTTTTCAGTGCCTTGGACGGGTTCAGGTCGTACTCGATCAGCAGCCGCGCGCACAGCTTTTCGGTGTTGATGAGCGTCTGTTCGTAGTTGCCGTCCGAGTTGACGCACATTTCAATGCCGATGCCGTTCATGTTGCCGCCGTTCTTCTCCATGCCGTCGCCTGCGTGATAGGCAGTCTCATCATCCGGCAGATGGTGGTAGATCTCGTGATCGTCCACCGTGTAGTGCCACGAAACAATGCCCTCCCCGGCGTTGGCGTTCTGGTGGATGAATGAGTTGTGCGCGGCCGCATTTGCGCCGGAGCCGGTGTTGTCGGTCTCGTGGATGACAAGATACTTGATCTCGCGCTTCTGTCCCGGACGGGCGCGTGTGCCCTCGGGAAGAAAGTCGGTCATCACCGGAATATCCTCAATGTAGGTCAGACCGGCGTCGGTCTGCGGCTCGCGGAACACGATCTTCTGTGTCAGCATGCCCGCCGCAAACGACACGATCATCAGTCCGACTGTCAGCATCAGGCTGACCCGAAGTCCCTTGCTTCTCTTTTTGCGTGCCATGATTCACCTTATCTTTTCAGAATGATATCGTCTTACTGTTCCATTGTACTACGTTTTACGCGATTTTTCAAAACAAAGACTGTAAACTTTTTGTGATGGCGACACCGTATATGCGGATTCGGTATCAAATTCGTAAAATTTGCAAGATGAACTTGCATTTGCACTCGGATTCCCTTATAATAAAAGTTACTCGGAGAGGCGAAGCCTTTCAGCAGAATTTCTTTGACCGCCCGGTTTCTGCGCGAAAACGGTGCCAAGGCCATACGGACAGCCGGGTCAAATGCCGAAACTGGCAACTTTGTTGCCTTATTGAATTTTATAAGTTGGCTGACTAAAAGCCGTGTGCCGCGGGCGCATCACACTTGTGAAACGATCAATAAGAGTACAAAGGCAACACCTACAATGAAGACTGCGGCGCTTTGCGGCACAAAATTTACTCGCAAATCGCTCCTGCTTCACTATGCGGTATTGCCTAAAAGTAACGATTCTTGCTATATAGACTCTTTCCTCTTCCATAAAACCTACGGAATGTGCAGAAGCATCTGCAAAAAGAGAATGATCATCCCCAAGTGAAAGCGTACCGTGTGTACCCCTTTCGCCTGGGGATTTTTTGGTATTGTGAGGATATGAAATGCAGAACAAGCTTAAACTTTACGGGTTCAACAACCTGACCAAGGCGCTGTCCTTCAACATTTATGATGTCTGCTATGCAAAGACCGAGCGCGAACAGCGTGACTACATCAAATATATCGACCAGCAGTACAACTCCGAACGACTGACCGGCATTCTCGAGCGGGTGACCGAGATGATCGGTGCGCATGTGCTGCACATTTCCAAGCAGGATTACGACCCGCAGGGCGCCTCCGTCACCTTTCTCATTGCGGAGGAGCACATGAAGCCCGCGCTCGAGCCGGATACCATTGTCGCGCACCTCGACAAGAGCCATGTTACCGTGCATACCTATCCGGAGTACCATCCGGATACCTGCCTTGCCACCTTCCGCGTGGATATTGATGTTGCCACCTGCGGCGAGATCACGCCGCTGTCTACGCTCGATTACCTCATCGGCTCGTTCGATTCGGATATCATCACCATGGACTACCGCGTGCGCGGCTTTACCCGCGATATCGAGGGTAAAAAGCTGTTCATGGATCACCATATGACGTCCATTCAGGACTTTATCGACCCGAAAACGCTCGAGCGGTACGACGCCTACGACATTAACGTGTACCAGTCCAATCTGTTCCACACCCGTATGCTGCTCAAGGAGATCGATCTCCAGAACTACCTGTTCAATACCGATATCTATGAGCTGCCGCCGAAAACAAGACTCAAGATTCACTCCGACCTCAGACGAGAGATGATTGAGATATTTTCGGGGAAGAACATCTACTGATTTCGATTGAAAATACATTTTCAATCGAGAAAGACAAACCGAACGATGTTCGGATTTGTCTCACAATAAAGGGGAGGCCAGTGGCTTCCCGCGTAAGCTGTCTGCTCAGGATAAAATGGGCGCACACTGTGCGCCCCTACGGTGACGTTTGTACCGATGGTAAATCGTAGGGGCGAACATTGTTCGCCCACGCAACGTAAAAGAGTTACCAAACTCCTGACTGTAAAAAAGTTTTCATTACAAAGAGGGTTATATAATGGATCAATCCCGCGCGCCAATCATGGAGGCGCTCGAAAACTTCAAAGACATGCGTATTGTGCCGTTCGATGTGCCCGGACACAAGCGCGGACGCGGCTCGCCGGAATTAACGAAATTCCTCGGTCAGCAGTGCATGACGGTGGACGTCAACTCGATGAAGCCGCTCGACAATCTGTGCCACCCGACCAGCGTTATCCGCGAGGCCGAGGAGCTTGCCGCGGATGCGTTCGGTGCGGCGCACGCCTTCCTGATGGTGGGCGGCACGACGAGCAGCGTACAGGCGATGATCCTCTCCGTGGTCAAACGCGGCGACGAGATCATCCTGCCGCGCAACGTGCACCGCAGCGTCATCAACGCGCTCGTGCTGACCGGCGCGATTCCGGTTTACGTCAACCCGCAGATGAACGACCGGCTTGGCATTTCGCTCGGTATGTCGGTCACGGATGTGAAGGCCGCCATTGAGAAGCACCCGTCCGCGAAGGCGGTGCTCGTCAACAACCCGACCTATTACGGCATCTGCTCGAACATTCGGGAAATCGTAAGGCTCGCGCACGCGGCGGGCATGAAGGTGCTCGCTGATGAGGCGCACGGCACGCATTTCTACTTCGGTGAAAATATGCCGGTCTCCGCGATGGCGGCAGGCGCGGATTTGGCATCCGTTTCCATGCACAAGTCGGGCGGCTCGCTCACGCAGTCCAGCTTTCTGCTGTGCGGTCCGTCCATGAACGCGGAGCACGTTCGCCAGATTATAAACCTGACTCAGACGACCTCGGGTTCGTACCTGCTGATGGTCAGTCTGGATATTTCGCGCAAGAACCTTGCACTGCACGGCAAGGAGATTTTCCGAAAGGTCGTTGACCTGACGACCTACGCCCGCGAGGAGATCAACGCCCTCGGTGATTACTACGCCTACGGCAGCGAGCTGATCAACGGCGACACGGTATACGACTTCGACACGACCAAGCTGGCGGTAAACACGCTGGATGTTGGTCTGGCGGGCATCGAGGTGTACGACATTCTGCGCGACTTTTACGATATTCAGACCGAGTTCGGCGATCTCGGCAATCTGCTCGCCTATGTTTCGGTGGGCGACCGTGAACGCGACCTCGAACGTCTGGTAGCCGCTCTCGCGGACATTCGCCGCCGCTACAAGCGCGACAAGGCGACGCTCATGCGGCAGGAGTACATCTCGCCGCAGGTGGTTGCCGGCCCGCAGGAGGCGTTCTACGCGGACAAGAAGGCCATGCCGCTCGAGGAGTCGGTCGGACGCATCTGCGCGGAGTTTGTCATGTGCTATCCGCCCGGCATCCCGATCCTCGCGCCCGGTGAGCGTATCACCCGCGATATTCTTGATTATATTCGCTACGCCAAGGAAAAGAACTGCATGCTGCTCGGCACCGAGGACCCCGAGGTGAACAACCTGCAGGTCATCCGCGGCGTTGTCAGCCCGGAATAAAAGGAGCGTTTCACTCATGCAACTTACCTTTACTGAAATGCATACGCCGACGGTTGGGCTGCAGATACAGGTAGACCGTCAGCTTTACACCGAACAGAGCGATTTTCAGCGCATCGACGTGTTTGAATGCGAGGAGTTCGGTCGGTTTCTCACGCTTGACGGCTACATGATGCTGACCGAGCGGGATGAGTTCATCTATCATGAAATGATGGTGCATGTGCCGATGGCCGTGCTCGGCGAGAAGATCAAAAAGGTGCTTGTCATCGGCGGCGGTGACGGCGGCTGCGTCCGCGAGCTGTGCCGCTATCAGCACATCGAGCATATCGACCTGGTGGAGATCGATGAGCGCGTTGTCGCGGTCTGCAAGGAGTACCTGCCCGGTGTGGCATGCTCGCTCGACGACCCGCGCGTGCACATTCTCTATCAGGACGGCCTGAAGTATATCCGCCGCATCGAGGACGAGTACGACCTTATCATCATCGACTCGACCGACCCGTTCGGCCCGGGCGAAGGTCTGTTCACGATGGAATTTTACGGCAACTGCTACAAGGCGCTCAAGGAGCACGGCGTGCTCGTCAATCAGCATGAAAGCCCGTTCTACAAGGGCGATGCACTGGCGTGCCAGAGAGCGCACCGCAATATCGTCCATTCGTTCGAGCTGTCGCGTCTGTTTCAGGCGCATATCCCGACCTATCCGTCCGGACACTGGCTGTTCGGCTTCTCGTCGCGCGGCGTGCATCCGGTGCGCGATCTGAATCCGGACTGGTGGAACAGTCTGGGACTGGAAACCAAATATTACAATACCAATCTGCACAAGGGCGCGTTCTATCTGCCGAATTATGTGCAGAAGCTGCTGGAAAAGGTGGAAGAATAACGGAATCGTGAGAAAATTACTACGGTTTTGATTGGGTATCCGCTTGGCAAGCGGGGAACGCGCCGCACCCGCGGCGGGGGCAAAAAGGGTAGACACCTACGGTTTCTACCCTCTTTGAACACCCGTTTCCCTTGTTGGGATAGCTTGGGTGCAGACGGTAGACTGCGTAAGCAGGAAAAGGGGAACGGCAGTCGGGTTACTCTTGCGTGTCTTTCTCCACCTTTTCGCAGTTCACAGACAGCGTACTGCTACACATGCGGGTTACTCAACGCAGGCGCGGCATAACAGTGCCGCGCAAATCCTTGGCACGTTGTAACGCACGGCACCTGCGAGGCTAAATTGCACCGAACACCTAATCCGTAGGTGCTGTCCGCAAACTCCAGACTTACGAGTTGCGCGGCACGGGTATGCCGCGCCTGCTGGAAGTAGCCGACCTGTGTAGCAGTACGGTATCTGACACTGCGAACAGGTTGCGAAAGACACGGAAGAAAAAATCCTCTGCCGTTCCCTGTTTCGGAGCGGTCACATATAGGAAATCTGCGCCGGAATATCCCCAAGGGAAAGGGGTGATTCACAAGAGGGTGGAAACAGCAGGTGTCTACCCTCTTGTGCCCCCGCCGGGTAGGCGCACTCCCCGCTGA